>JACXUS010000256.1 GCA_014763785.1 Sphingomonadales bacterium
GCGCTGCCTTCCCCGGACCCCATCCGGGATATTTGGAGCAAGATGAAATGGCACTGCGGGATGAACGGGTGACGCTGGCCCATGGCGGCGGCGGGCGGGCGATGCGGGACCTGATCGAAGAGGTCTTCACCGCCGTTTTCGAGCCACCCGGGATGGAGGATCAGGCCCGCCTGATGGATGCGGCTCTGGTCGAGCCGGGCGCGCGGCTCGCCTTCACCACCGACGGATTTGTGGTGACCCCGCTGGAATTTCCGGGTGGCGATATCGGCAAGATCGCGGTTTGCGGCACGGTCAACGATCTGGCGGTCGGCGGCGCGCGGCCGCTGTGGCTCTCGGCCGCTTTCATCATCGAGGAGGGGACCGAGATTGCGCTGCTGCGCCGGATCGTCGCCACGATGGCGCAGGAGGCCGCCGCCGCCGGTGTGCGGATCGTCACCGGCGACACCAAGGTCGTCGGGCGCGGCGCCTGTGACGGGGTGTTTGTGACCACCTCGGGCGTGGGGGTGATCCCGCCCGGGCGCGAGATGGCGGCGGGGCGGGTGCGGCCGGGCGATGTAGCGCTGATTAACGGGGTTCTGGGTGATCACGGCGCGACGATTCTGGCGGCGCGGGGCGATCTGGCGCTGTCGAGCGATCTGCAAAGCGATTGCGCGGCGCTCGGCCATCTGATGGAGGCGGTTCTGGCGGCCGCACCCGAGGCCCGCGCGGCGCGCGATCTGACCCGGGGAGGCTTGGCCTCGGCGCTCAATGAGATTGCCGAAGCCGCGGGCTGTGGCATCGAGATCGAGGAAGCGGCGCTGCCGTTGCGCCCCGAGGTTCTGGGCTTATGCGAGATCCTCGGGCTCGACCCGCTCTATCTGGCCAATGAGGGGCGGCTGGTGGTCTTCGTGCCCGAGGATCAGGCCGAGGCGGCGCTGGCGGCGATGCGGGCGCGGCCCGAGGGGGCGGGGGCCTGCGTCATCGGGCGCGCGGTGGCG
This sequence comes from Sphingomonadales bacterium, assembly GCA_014763785.1. Taxonomy (GTDB): domain Bacteria; phylum Pseudomonadota; class Alphaproteobacteria; order Rhodobacterales; family Rhodobacteraceae; genus Rhodobacter. The sequence continues at coordinate 978 of JACXUS010000256.1, forward strand.
GGCCATGATCAGGTGCGGATGCGCACCGCCTTTGGCGGGCAGCGGATCGTTGACATGCTGGTGGGCGAGCAGCTGCCGCGGATCTGCTGAGCGCGATTTGACCCGTGTCAAGGTGCCCCCCGAGTCGCGGCGATAGGCTTGGGTGCAACCAAGGAAGGGAGAGGGTCATGTCGAATACCCCGCATACGCTGCAGGAAGAATTCCCCTTTGAGATGGAGAAGTTGCGCGCCCTGAAGGGCACGAATGCGCATTTCGCCCGTCTGCTGGAGGATTACGATGCGATCAATGATGCGGTGCACAATGCCGAGACGCATGTGACCCCGATGGACGGTCTGGCCGAGGTCGATCTGCGCAAGAAACGCGCCGCGATCAAGGACGAGATCGCGCGGATGCTGGCCACTGCCTGAGCCGCGGCCCGTGTGAAGATCGTCGTGGAAGCCCCGGGAAACCGGGGCTTTTTCGCCTCAGGCGATGTCATAGGGCAAAAGCCCGCGGCGGTCCGGATCGACCGCCAGACGCCGCTCCAGCGGCGGGACGGATCGCTGGTGACAGTCCTTGCGCTCGCAGATGCGGCAGGAAATCCCGATCGGCTGATAGGCGCGGGGGTTGGTCAGCTCCATATCGTCGGCATAGACGAGGCCGCGGGCGTGGCTGACCTCGCAGCCCAGACAGATCGCATAGCGCCGCACCGGCGCGGTGAAGCTGCCGCCGGGTTTCGACACGTCGCGCGCAAGGCACAGATAGCGCACGCCGTCCGGGGTCTCGGCCAGCTGGCGCAGGAATTTCGTCGGTGTCTCAAAGGCTTGGTGGACATTCCACAGTGGGCAGGCGCCGCCGAAGCGGGCGAATTGCAGCCGCGTGGCGGAATGGCGCTTGGTGATCGTGCCGGCCTGATCGACGCGCACGAAGAAGAAGGGGATACCCTTGGCGCCGGGTCGTTGCAGGGTCGAGAGCCGGTGCGCGATCTGCTCGATACTGGCGCCGAAGCGGTCGGCGAGGCGTTCAAGGTCGTGGCGCGTCTCCTGCGCGGCCTCGAGGAAGGCGCGATAGGGCAAGAGCGCCGCGCCGGCGAAATAGTTCGCAAGGCCGATCTTGGCGATGGCGCGGGCGGTCTCGGACTGAAAGCGCGCCAGATCGAGCGTGGCCTCCAGCAGCTCGTTCTGGGTGATCAGCGCGACCTGATGCAGCAGCTGAAACGCCTGCGTCGGGCGGCTTGCATGGCTCGACAGGCGCAGCTGGTCGCCTGCGCGTTCCCGCAGGGCGGAAATGTCGGAAAAGTGAACTTTTACCCCCCGGGCAGCCAGCGCCTCGGTCGCGCGAAGAATGGGGTCCAAGCGCTTGCCATACGGGCAGGAAAACCGCTCGGCGGCGCGGTCCACCGCGTCGATGTAATTGTCGCAATAGTGAAAGAAGTCGCGCACCTCTTCCCAGGGGCTGACGACCGTTTGCCCGGTCTCGCGGCCCAAAGCCTCGTCGAGCGAGGCGAGCCGCTCATGCGCCTGACGATAGGCGCGGTGCAGCTCCAGAAACGACCGCGCCAGCGCCGGGGCGTTCGACGCGGCCAGCCGCAGATCGGCCAAGGGCGGCGCGCCATCGGCAAAGACCGGATCGGCCAGCGCCTCGCGCATGTCCGAGACCAGCCGCTCGGCATCGCCCGCCGACAGCTCGGTCACATCGAGGCCGAATTCGCCCGCGAGCCCCAGAACGACCGCGGCCGAAACCGGGCGATGGTTGTTCTCCATCTGGTTGAGATAGGGCAGGGACACGCCGAGCCGGTCGGCGAAGGCCTTTTGCGTCAGACCCAGTCGCGCGCGGGTCTCGCGCAGTTTGACCCCGGCATAGAGTTTTTGCGTGGCCATCGGACCTCCGGCGGGCGGGATTGCTTTGCAAAGCCATTCCTACCTTTGCAAAGGGCGCGCGTCAAATCCCCAGCGCGCGGCGCCGCGCCATCACCCACAGGATCGCCCCGATCGACGCGGCCGAGGAGATCAGCATCAGCGCCAGCAGCGGCGTGGCCCCGGTCTGCGGCCCCATCAGCGCGCCCGCCAGCGCCGAAAGCGCCGCGCCCCCGCCAATCGTCAGCGTGGCGCCCAGCCCCGAGGCGGTGCCCGCCAGTTCCGGGCGCACCGACATCATCCCGGCATTGGCCGAGGGCAGCGTGATCCCGTTGCCCATCCCCGCAACGCCCACCGCGCCGAAGAACACCACCGGCCCCAGCGCCCCGGCCAGATCGGCCAGCAGCGCCACCGCGATGGCGCCGGTGCCCAGCACGGCCCCCCACAGAACCATCCGGTCCATTCCCAGCCGCATCGCAAAGCGCCCCGAGACAAAATTGCCCACCGCATAGCCAAAGGCCGGCAGCGCGAAGAAATAGCCGACCTGCGCCGCGCTCAGCCCGAACACCTGCTCGCCGACATAGGGCGCCGCCCCCAGATAGGCGAAATAGAGCCCCGAGGAGAAGGCCGCCGACAGGCTGTAGCCCCAGAACCTTTGCGCGCGCAGCAGCACCGGATAGGCGCGCAGCTGCGCCCGAAAGGGCACGCCGCCGGTGCTCAGCGTCTCGCCGAAATCGGCCCAGACCAGCGCCAGCACGAGCGTGCCGCAGAGCAGCAGCACCGCGAAGCTCGCGCGCCAGCCCAGCCATTCGTCGATCGCCCCGCCCAGCACCGGCCCGACCATCGGCACCAGCGACATGCCCATCGTGACATAGCCGATCATCGAGGCCGCCGCGGGACCGCCCACGATGTCGCGCACCGCCGCCCGTGCCACGACAAAGGCCGTCGCCACGACGGCCTGAGCAAATCGCGCGGCCAGAAACAGATGCGCGGTCGGCGCCAGCATCGCCGCCAGCGTCGCCAGCACGAACAGAGCGAAGATGCCGAGCAGCACCCGCCGCCGCCCGAACCGGTCCGAGATCGGCCCGATCACCAGCTGCATCGCGGCGGAAACCGCCAGATAGCCCGAAACCGCCAGCTGCATCAGCCCGTAATCCACCCCGAAATCGCGTGCCATCCCGGGCAGCGAGGGCAGGAACACGTTGATCGCCAGCGCCGCCACCCCGGTCACCAGAACCAGGGTCATCAGATGCGGGGGCGAGCGTCGATCAAGGAAGGCCATGCCGCTTTCTGCGGGGGCGGTGCGGCTTTGTCCATCGGGTAAAATGTATGCCGACAATCCGGGTCTTGCGCCGGGGCGCGCGGGCGGGAGGTGGCATCAGGGGATATCGGTCGGGGCTGGGGCCGCCGCGCCGGTC
>JACXUS010000040.1 GCA_014763785.1 Sphingomonadales bacterium
GCGCCCTTTGCCGCCGATCTGAGGATCGCGCTGGACCGCGCCCGGCTGCGCGATCCCGACCTTTATGATACCCGGGTGTCGGGCGATCTGGGGATTTCGGGACCCTTGACGGGAGGCGCGCGGATCGCGGGGGCCCTGACCCTGAGCGATACCGAATTGCGTGTCCCCTCGGGGGGGCTGGGCGGCGTCGGGGCGATCCCCGATATCACGCATCTGAACGAAACCTCAGCCGAGCGGCAGACCCGTCAGCGCGCCGGTCTGATCCAGGATCAATCGGCAGAGTCCGCAGGAACAGGGTCTGTTTTCCCGCTCGATATCACGATCTCCGCACCGCGCCGCATCTTCGTGCGGGGCCGGGGGCTCGATGCGGAACTGGGGGGATCGCTGCGCGTGACGGGCACCAGTGCGGAGGTGGTGCCGATCGGCGAATTCGGCCTGATCCGAGGGCGCCTCGATGTGCTGGCCAAGCGCTTCACGCTGGATGAGGGGCAGATCGCCCTGCAAGGCGCGCTGGTGCCGTGGATCCTGTTTCAGGCCACCACGCAACAGGATGATTATGCGATCACGCTGGCGCTCATGGGGCCGGCAACCGCGCCCGAGCTGACGATTTCCTCAAGCCCCGAACTGCCCGAGGAAGAGGTGCTCGCGCGGCTGTTGTTTGACAAGGGGCTGAGCAATCTATCGCCTCTGCAGGCGGTGCAGCTGGCAACCGCGGTCGCCTCGCTGGCGGGCAAGGGCGGCGCGGGCCTTGTGTCGAAGCTGCGGCAGGGGACCGGCCTTGACGATCTGGATGTGGGCACCGATGCCGAGGGGAATGCAACCCTGCGCGCGGGCAAATATCTGTCGGAGCGGGTCTATACCGATGTCGCGATCGACAGTCAGGGCAAGACCGAGATCAACCTGAACCTTGATGTGACGAAAAGCGTGACGGCCCGCGGCTCTGTCGGTTCGGATGGCAGCGGCGGGATCGGGATCTTCCTGGAACGCGATTACTGATCGCGCGCGGCCTGCGCGATCCAGTCGCGAAAGGCGCCAAGCGCGGGCGAGGGGGGGACGCCTTCGGGCCAGACCAGCGCATAGGTGCCAACCCCGGTGACCGTCTTGCCGGGGGTGCGGATCAGCCTCCCCTCGGCAATCTCGGGCTGCGCCAGAAACTCGGGCAGCAGCGCGATGCCCAGCCCATGCACCGCCGCCTGCAGCATCGGCGCGAACTGGTCGAACATCATCCCCGCCACCCGCGGCGCATCCAGACCATGATGCGCGAACCATGCCGTCCAGGCGCGCGGGCGCGTTTCCAGCTGTAACAGAGACTGTTCCAGCAGATCGGCAGGCTGGCGCATCGGATTATCTCGGGCGAAATCGGGCGCGCAGCAGGCAATCAGCCGCTCGTCGAACAGCGGCAGATGCTCGGCCCCGGGCCAGGGCCGCGTGCCGAAATGGATCGCCGCATCGAACCCCTCCGAGGCGAAGTCGAAGGGCCGCAGCCGCGTCCCCAGATTGAGCGTCACCCCCGGATTGGCATCCAGAAACGCCCCGAGCCGCGGCGCCAGCCAGCGCGTGCCAAAGGTCGGCAGGATCGCAAGGTTCAGCACCCCGCCCCCGGGATTGGCCCGCAACCCCAGCGAGGCCCGCGCGATCAGCTCCAGCCCCTTGCGCACATCGCGCGCATAGGCCAGCGCCGGTTCGGTCGGCTTCAGGCGCCGCCCCTCGCGCAGGAACAGGGTCACGCCCAGCTGCCCTTCGAGGTTCTGCACCAGCCGGCTGACGGCGCCTTGGGTCAGGTCCAGCTCGCGCGCGGCGGCTGAGGTCGAGCCCAGCCGACAGACTGCCTCGAAGGCCGAAAGCAGCGAAACCGAGGGCAGATAGCGACGCGGCAGGGTCATCTATGTGTTCCATGCATACATATTCGCCCTATTAGCACTGGATTGCCGGTTTTGACAGGCGCATAAAGCATGAAACCAAGGAGGACCCAGATGGCCCTGAAACCCAAAGATGCCCCCGATCTGTCGCGCTTTGACTGGGAGGACCCCTTCCGTCTGGATCTGCAGCTGACCGAGGAAGAACGGATGCTGCGCGATGCCGCGCGTGCCTATGCGCAGGAAAAGCTGCAGCCGCGCGTGATCAAGGCCTTTGCCGAGGAATCGACCGACCCGGCGATTTTCCGCGAGATGGGCGAAATGGGCCTGCTGGGTGTCACGATCCCCGAGGAATACGGCGGGATCGGCGCCTCTTATGTGGCCTATGGGCTGGTGGCGCGCGAAATCGAGCGGGTCGATTCGGGCTATCGCAGCATGATGTCGGTGCAATCGAGCCTCGTGATGTATCCGATCTATGCCTATGGCAGCGAGGAACAACGGCAGAAGTACCTGCCGAAACTTGCCTCGGGCGAATTCATTGGCTGCTTTGGCCTGACCGAGCCCGATGCTGGCTCCGACCCGGCGGGGATGAAAACCACCGCGAAGAAAACCGCGGGCGGCTATGTGCTGAATGGCACCAAGATGTGGATCTCGAACGCGCCGGTCGCGGATGTCTTCGTCGTCTGGGCGAAATCCGAGGCGCATGGCGGCAAGATCCGGGGTTTCGTGCTGGAAAAGGGCATGAAAGGTCTGTCGGCACCGAAGATCGCGGGCAAGCTCTCCCTGCGGGCTTCGGTGACCGGCGAGATCGTCATGGACAATGTCGAGGTCGGCGAAGAGGCCCTGTTGCCGGGCGTCGAGGGTCTGAAGGGGCCGTTTGGCTGTCTGAACCGGGCGCGTTACGGCATCGCCTGGGGCGTGATGGGCGCGGCCGAGTTCTGTCTGGATGCCGCGCGGCGCTATGGTCTGGACCGCAAGCAGTTCAACCGCCCGCTGGCGCAGACCCAGCTGTATCAGCTGAAACTGGCGAATATGCTGACCGATGTCAGCCTTGGCCTTCAGGCCTGCCTGCGCGTCGGGCGGCTGATGGACGAGGCCAATGCCGCGCCCGAAATGATCAGCCTGATCAAGCGCAACAACTGCGGCAAGGCGCTGGAGGCCGCGCGCCATGCCCGCGACATGCACGGCGGCAACGGGATCTCCGAGGAATTTCAGGTGATCCGGCACATGGTGAACCTTGAAACCGTGAACACCTATGAGGGGACGCATGATGTGCATGCGCTGATCCTCGGGCGGGCGATCACCGGCTTGCAGGCCTTCTGCTAAGGTCTGTGATCACAGGTCCCGCATTTTCCGTTCTTCTAGCTCGGCGTTCAGCGCCGCGCCCAGCAGAACGGAAAATGCGCTGACATAGAGCCACATCAGCAGCGCCATCACCGCGCCGATTGAACCATAAACCTTGTTGTAATTGCCGAAATTCGCAAGGTAATAGGTCAGCCCCAGCGAGGCGATCCCCCAGACCACCGCAGCCAGAACCGCGCCCAGCGTCACGATTGGATCGCGACGCCCTTCGGTGTTCGGCCCATAGCGATAGAGAATCCCCAGCGCGCTGAGCATCAGCAACAGCATCGCCGCCCAGGGCATGCCCGACAGCATCCAGTCGCTCAGCGCGTGGAACGGCAGGACATTGATCGCCACGGGCACGATCACCACCGTGGCCAGCGCCGCCAGCATCACCGTCACCAGCGCGATCGTCATCAGATAGCCGAAGGCGAAGCTCAGGATCGTGGCGCGCGGCTTGGTGCCGTGGATCACGTTCAGCCCCTCGATCAGCGCGCCGACCCCCGCCCGCGCCGAGAACAGCGCCACCGCCGCAGACAGGATCGTGCCCCAGCCGATTGCCGCGCGCGGGCCGGTCAGAAGTGCCATGATCTGATCATTCAGCAGCGCGAAGGCCTCGGGCGGAATGAAATCGTCGGCGACCGCCAGATAGGTGCGGATTACCGCGGGATCGGCAAAGGCACTCCAGAGCGCGATCGTTGCCGAAAGCCCAGGAAAGACCGCAAGCATCGCATAGAAGGCGACGCCCGCGGCGATCAGGCTGATATTGCTGCTGGCCAGCCGGTCCAGAAAGCCGAGAAGAAAGCGATAGAGGGGGCGCAAGGATCGTCTCCGTTTGCGCGAGCTTGGCCCATGACACCGGCGGGCGCAACTTGCGCGGCTCCGGGCGCTGTGCTTGTGTGGCAGAACGGCGCCCGCGCCGATGTCTTGAGGGAGGAGCAAGGCATGAAGATTCCGCTGAAACAGAGCCTGCTTTATCTGCTGACGATTGGTGCGGCGCATGCCGCCGACCTGCCGCCGCCGTTGGCCGATGCGGATTACTTTCCGGTGGAACAGGCCGAGGTCGCGCTCGGCCAGCTGCTGTTTTACGATCCGATCCTGTCGGGCAATCGCAATATTTCTTGTGCGACCTGCCATCATCCGCGGTTCGGAACCTCGGACGGGCTCAGTCTGGGGTTGGGCGAGGGGGCTGTGGGTTTGGGGCCAGCGCGCCATGTGACCGAGGTCAACCCCCCGGAACAGCGGATTCCGCGCAATTCACCCGCGCTGTTCAATCTCGGCGCGCGCGAGTTCGTGACGCTGTTCCACGATGGCCGGATTGCAGCCGATCCGGCTTGGCCGAGCGGTATCCGCACGCCGATGGATGACGAAATGGTCGCGGGTTTCACCTCGGTTCTGTCGGCGCAGACCATGTTTCCGGTTCTGTCGCCCGATGAAATGGCCGGGCATTATAGCGAGAACGATGTCTCCAAGGCGGTGCGCTCGGGGCGGATCACCGGGCCCGGCGGGGCGTGGGATCTGATCGCAGCCCGGGTGGCGGCGATCCCGGAATATCGGGCCAGATTCGGCTCTGTTCATGCGGAAATCGCAGTGGGTCGCGCGATCACCTTTGCCGATATTTCGAATGCAATCGCGGCGTTCATCGCGTTTGAATGGCGCTCGGATGACAGCCCGTTCGATGCCGCGCTGCGGGGCGAGGCGCCTCTGCCGCCCGAGGCGCAGGCGGGCGCGGATCTGTTCTATGGCGCGGCGGGTTGCAGCACCTGTCACAGCGGGCCGTTCCTGACGGATCAGCGCTTCCATGCGATGGGCGATGTGCAGCTTGGACCGGGAAAGGCCGAGCGATTCGAGAGCCATTCGCGCGACGAGGGACGGATGCGGGTCACCGGCGATCCCGCCGACCGGTTCGCGTTTCGCACGCCCTCGCTGCGCAACGTGATGCAGACCGGCCCATGGGGGCATGCGGGCGGCCACGACGATCTAGCCGGGTTCATTGCGGCCCATGCGCGCCGTGGGGACGCTCTGACGGGCTATACCGCGCAGGTTGTCCTGCCCGCCTTTGCGCAGACCAAGCCGGACTGGGCCGTGATGCAGGATCCTGCTCAAGTCACCGCGATTGCCGCCGCCGCAGGTTCGGGGCAGGCCCTGAGCGACGCAGAAATCGGCTCTATCCTTGCGTTTCTGCAGGCGCTGAGCGATCCGACGGCGTTGGGCGGTCGCTTGGGTATCCCTGCTGCTGTGCCGAGCGGTCTGCCGGTTGATCGCTAAAGGTCAGCGGCCGATCCGGGTCAGATCATCGAGCGTGACGTCCCGCCATGCGCTTGCCGTCCCGTCGGGCCAGATCACCCGGACCTCTGCACGCGTCTCGGCGCCAAGGCCGAAATGCAGCGGTAACGCCTTGCCACCCGCATGGCCCCCGCCAATGGTGATTTCCTGCGATTGTATCCGGCCGCCCGCCCGAAGCTCGACCCAGGCGCCGATGGCATTCGGGTTGGTTCCGAGCTGAAACGGCTCTATTGCGGCCCAATGGCCTGTCTCGGCGGTGTCGTTGCGCCAGATTTCCATCGGGGCACGGCGGTTGACGACGACAATATCGAGCCGCCCATCGGCGTTCAGATCGGCCAACGCTGCGCCGCGGGATCGCGCCATCGTCGCAACGCCAGCGCGATCTGCGACCTCCCGGAAGGTGCCGTCGGGCTGCTGCATAAGCAGGTTGTTCGGGTCATGGATCGCATTCGAGGGCATCTGATCGACATTTCCCTTGGCGATGAACAGATCCGCGCGGCCATCATTGTCGATATCGCCAAATTCGGCATGCCATCCGGTCGAGGGGCGGCCGTCCCCGCCGGTAAAGGGCCGCTGCGCATAGCTGCCTTGGGCATAGGGCGCATTCTCGAAATGATCGCCGCGGTTGATCTGCAACAGCTGATCCCCCATCGAGGTCATCATCACCTCTGGCAGTCCGTCCCCGGTCAGATCGTGCGAGGCAATCCCCATCCCCCAAAGCGACACCCGAGGCCAATCGGCCCGCTCGGCCAGCGGGTTCAGGCGGAACATCTGCTCATAGCCCCCGCGCACATAATAGTGCCGGTCGTTCGACAGGCGCAGCTCGGGCCTACCCGTGCGCTGCCAGTCGGAGATCAGCGCCGAAAGGGTGCAGTAACCGGGCGAAATCGTCTCTGTTTCGGCGTAACTCGAGTCTTTCGGGCGGATCAGCTCGCTGGTGTCACAGGCCTCGAACGGGCCATCGGGATCGGCCCGATTGACATAATTTCCGAAAAACAGGGTGGGCAGGGTCTGCCCCGCCTCCCATGTCGCGGCGAAAGCGGTCGTCCATGCGGCGCGCTCGGCCAAGCCAAGCGCTTCGGTTGCATCCTCGAACCGGCAGTCGCCAAGCCCGCGCAGGATCCGGTTTTGCCCGACGCGCAACACGGCAAGGTCCATATGCCCGTCGCTGTCGATATCCAGCGGATAGGCGCCGGTGACGCCGGTCAGATCGGGCGCTGCGCCCAGATCGAAGCGGATCGGCCCGCCCGGATCGCTCCTGTTCACAAAGAGCCGGGCCGGGCCCTCGCCGCCCGCGGCAAACAGATCGGGGCGCCGGTCAGCGTTGCAATCGAAGACCGCGACCCCGCCGCCAACGAAATGCTCCCAGCCGCCCGAATAGACCTGAGGCACCGGCAAGCCCCCGGCGTCATCCACGAAAACAGGCTCTGCTCCGGCGGGAAAGGCCAGAAGAACCAGCCAGAGCGCCTTCATGCCGCGGCAACCTCGCGCCCCGCGCCAAGGCGCCGCTCGGTCACCTCATAGAGGGCCAGCGCCGCCGCGCCATGCGCCCAGAGCAGATCGCCCCAAGCGTGAATCTCGATCGGAGGTGGCGGGCGATTGGTGTCGAGGCTCATCTCGCGCATCTCGGCCAGAGTATCCTTGGCATAGAGATAGTCATAACGCATCCGCTGGCCCGACAGGATGATCAGCTCGGGGTCGAAGAGATTGACGATATTCGACAGCCCCAGCGACAGATACCGCCCCGCGCGGCGAAAGATCGTGCGCGCCGCGGCATTCCCGGCCTTGGCGTGATCATAGAGGCTTTCCAGCAACACATCGATCGTCTGGGTTTCCTGCCGCGTCAGGTTCAGCGCGGTGCGGGCCTCTCGCACCAAGGCGTAATCGGCGACATAGGCCTCGAGGCAGCCGCGCTGGCCACACCGGCACAGCGCGCCATCGAGCTGCACCTTGGTATGGCCCAGCTCCATCCCCATACCGCGCGCACCGCGATAGATGCGGTGGTTGATCACCACCCCCATGCCCAGACCGTGCTCGATCGTGACCACCGCAAAATCCGACAGCCGCCGCCCGGCGCCGAACCACAGCTCGGCCAAGGTCACCAGATTGGCATCATTGTCGATATGCACCGGCACGCCGATCTTGGCCTGCACCTCGGCGCCCAGCGGGACGTGACGATCGCAGAGCACGGGCGACCAATGCACGACGCCGCTGGTGCAATCGACGAAGCCGGGCACGCCCAGACCGATCGCGCTGAGCTCGGACAGGGTGATCCCCGCGCGCGCGCAGACGGTGTTCAGCAGGGCCTCGGTCGCGTCGATGATCTCGGGCAGGTCGAGCGGCCCGGGCTGACGGGTGATCGCCACATCCGCAATCAGATTGCCGGCGAAATCGACCACAACGGCGGTATGTTCGCGGTCCGACAGCTTGACCCCCGCCACGCGCAGCATCCCCGGCCGCACCCGCAGCGCCACCGCCGGGCGGCCGCGGCCGGTCTCGGTCTCGCGACGGGCCTCGACCTCTTCGAGGAACCCGGCCTCGATCAGTTCGGAGGTGATCGTGGTGACGGAAGCGGGGCTGACGGCAAGTTCCTTGGCAAGGCTGACGCGCGCGATCTGACCGGCGGCGCGAACCCGCTCGAAGATCTGCTGCCGCAGCGGCCGCGTGGTCTCCGACAGTGGCGGGATCAGCGGGCCGCAGCCCTCCAGCTTTGCCTTGTGCTGGCCTGTCCTGTTCATGCGCGTTTCTTTTCCGTCCTAACTAAAACGTGCCGCAACCGCACAATAACGCGCCAAAAATCGCCGCATTGCAGCGAAATCCACCGGAATATGCGATGAATCTTAGATTGATGTGCAAATTATATTTTGACAACTAAAATTATTACAGACAAATTCGCACCATCTCGACGAATCCGTCGGGGGAGGCCCGCGGGCTGAAAACGGGAGGAGAAGATGAACAAGATTCTGATGGCCGCTGTCGCGATGACGGCGGGCCTGGCGACCTCGGCTTGGGCTGAGATGACCGTCGGGGTGTCCTGGTCGAACTTTCAGGAAGAGCGCTGGAAGACCGACGAGGGCGCGATCAAGGCGGCACTCGAGGCGGCCGGCGCGAAATATATCTCGGCCGATGCGCAGTCGTCCTCGGCCAAGCAGCTTTCCGATATCGAATCGCTGATGGCGCAGGGCGTCGATGCGCTGATCGTGCTGGCGCAGGATACCGCCGCGATCGGTCCGGCGGTTCAGGCCGCCGCCGACGAGGGCATCCCGGTCATCGCTTACGACCGGCTGATCGAGGACCCGCGCGCCTTCTATCTGACCTTCGACAACGTCGAAGTCGGCCGGATGCAGGCCCGCGAGGTCTTCAAACTGGTGCCCAAGGGCAATTACGTGATGATCAAGGGCTCGCCCACCGATCCGAACGCCGATTTCCTGCGTGGCGGTCAGCAAGAGGTGCTGCAAGCCGCGATCGACGCGGGTGACGTGACCATCGTCGGCGAGGCGTACACCGATGGCTGGCTGCCCGCCAATGCCCAGCGCAACATGGAGCAGATCCTGACCGCGAATGACAACAAGGTCGATGCGGTCGTGGCCTCGAACGACGGGACCGCAGGCGGTGCTGTCGCGGCGCTGAGCGCGCAGGGCATGGTGGTGCCGGTTTCGGGTCAGGACGGCGATCATGCCGCGCTGAACCGGATCGCCAAAGGGTCGCAAACCGTGTCGGTCTGGAAAGACTCGCGCGAGTTGGGCAAGAACGCGGCCGAAATCGCGCTGGCCCTGGCTGGCGGCACCGAGATGTCGGCGGTTGAGGGCGCGACGGAATGGACCTCGCCCTCGGGCACCAAGATGGTCGCGAAATTCCTCGCCCCGATCCCGATCACCAAGGACAATCTGTCGGTGGTCGTGGATGCCGGCTGGATCGACCAGGCCACCCTGTGTCAGGGCGTCAGCGGCGGTCCCGCCCCCTGCAACTGAACCCGATCGGGGGGTGCTGTGGCACCCCCCCATTCGGCCGCGCTTGCGGCCCCCGAGACGGAACATCCCCATGAGCAAAGCGACCCCTGACACGGGCGCGAAACGGCCCAACCTCTTCAAGGCGCTTGAAATCGACACGCGTCTTCTGGGGATGATCGGGGCCTTCGTGCTGATCTGCCTGGTTTTCAACGTGATTACCGACGGCCGTTTTCTGACGGCGCGCAACATCTTCAACCTGTCGATCCAGACGGTATCGGTCGCGATCATGGCGACGGGTATGGTCTTCGTCATCGTCACGCGCCACATCGACCTGTCGGTGGGGGCGGTGCTGGCGATGTGCTCGGCGGTGATGGGCGTGATGCAGGTGAACCTGCTGCCCGGGGTCTTCGGGCTCGGGCATCCGCTGGTTGCGCCGGTCACCATCGTCGCGGGTCTTGTGACCGGCACGCTGATCGGCGCGCTGAATGGCTGGCTGGTCGGCTATCAGCGCATTCCCGCCTTCATCGTGACGCTGGGCGGTCTGCTGATCTGGCGCAACTTCGGCTGGTATCTGTCGGATGGCCAGACGCTCGGCCCGCTGGACCAGACCTTCCTTCTGTTCGGCGGCATCGAGGGGACGCTGGGGACCCTGTTGTCCTGGGCGCTTGGTATCGTCTTTGCGGTCGCGGCGGTCATCGCCATGTGGCGCGCGCGTCAGGCCAAGATCCGGCACGAATTCCCGGTGAAACCGCTCTGGGCCGAGGCCACGATGATGGCCGTCGCGGTCACTGCAATCCTTGGGCTGATCGCGATCTTCAACTCCTATGAGATCCCGGCGGGCCGCCTGAAGCGGATCTTCGAGGCGCGTGGCGAGGTCATGCCCGAGGGCTTCAGCGCCGCCTATGGCCTGCCGATTTCGGTGCTGATCCTTGTGATCGTGGCGGTGGCGATGACGCTTCTGGCGCGGCGCACCCGGCTTGGGCGCTATATCTTCGCCACCGGCGGCAACCCGGATGCGGCCGAGCTGTCGGGCATCAACACCCGCATGCTGACGGTCAAGGTCTTTGCGCTGATGGGGTTCCTTTGCGGCCTTTCGGCGGTGGTGGCGCAGGCGCGTCTGGCCAACCACGCCAATGACATCGGCACGCTGGACGAACTGCGCGTGATCGCCGCGGCGGTGATCGGCGGGACGGCGCTGGCCGGCGGGATCGGTACGATCTATGGCGCGATCCTTGGCGCGGTGATCATGCAATCGCTGCAATCGGGTATGGCCATGGTCGGCGTCGATGCGCCCTTCCAGAACATCGTGGTCGGTGCGGTTCTCGTCTTCGCGGTCTGGATCGACATCCAATATCGCAAGCGCACGGGGGAAAAGGTATGAGCAAGCGTGAAACCCCTCTGGTCGAGCTGCGCGACATCTCGATCGCTTTCGGCGGGATCAAGGCGGTCGATCATGTGTCGATCGACCTCTATCCGGGCGAGGTCGTGGGCCTGCTGGGTCATAACGGCGCGGGCAAATCGACCCTGATCAAGTGCCTGTCGGGCGCCTATCAGATGGACAGCGGCGAGATCCTGATCAACGGCGAGAAGGCCGAGATCCGAAATCCCCGCGATGCCCGCAAATACAATATCGAGACGATCTATCAGACGCTGGCGCTGGCCGATAACCTCGATGCGGCTTCGAACCTGTTTCTGGGGCGCGAGCTGGTGACGCCGATGGGCTTTGTCGATGACGCCCAGATGGAGGCCGAGACCCGCAAGATCATGGGCCGCCTGAACCCGAACTTCCGCAAGTTCAAGGAGCCGGTGAAGGCCCTGTCGGGCGGTCAGCGGCAATCGGTGGCCATCGCCCGCGCGGTCTATTTCAACGCGCGCATCCTGATCATGGATGAACCCACCGCAGCTCTTGGTCCGCACGAAACCCAGATGGTCGCCGAGCTCATTCAGGAGCTGAAGGCCCAGGGCCTCGGCATCTTCCTGATCGAGCATGACATCCACAACGTCATGAAGCTCTGCGACCGGGCCAGCGTCATGAAGAACGGTCAGCTGGTCGGCACGGTCAAGGTGAACGAGGTCACCGACGAGGATATCCTCGGCATGATCATCCTCGGCAAGAAGCCCGAGGGGGTGGCCTGCTGATGTATCTCGGGCTCGATCTGGGCACGTCGGGACTCAAGGCGATCCTGATCGACGACGACCAGAAGGTGGTGGCCGAGGCATCGGCCCCCCTCTCGGTCAGTCGTCCGCAGGATGGCTGGTCCGAACAGGCGCCCGACGACTGGATCCGCGCGGCCGAGCGGGTCCTTGGTGCGCTGGCGGGGCAGGGGCTGGACCGCGTCGCGGCAATCGGCCTGTCGGGGCAGATGCATGGGGCGGTGCTGCTGGATGCCGCCGATGATGTGTTGCGCCCCTGCATCCTGTGGAATGACACCCGCGCCGCGGCCGAAGCGGCAGAGCTGGACGCCGATCCGCGGTTTCGCGCGATTTCGGGCAATATCGTCTTCCCCGGCTTCACCGCGCCCAAGCTGGTCTGGGTCGCGCGCCACGAGCCCGCGATCTTTGCGCGGGTGGCCAAGGTGCTCTTGCCCAAGGATTACCTGCGGCTGTGGCTGACCGGCGAGCATGTCGCCGAAATGTCGGATGCGGCGGGCACCAGCTGGTTCGACACCGGCGCGCGGGATTGGTCGGATGCGCTGCTGGAGGCCTCGAACATGAGCCGGGCGCAGATGCCGCGGCTGGTCGAGGGATCGGAAATTTCGGCTCTGTTACGGCCCGAAATTGCCGATCGTTTCGGTTTGCCGCAGCGAATCCCGGTCGCGGGCGGCGGCGGTGACAATGCGGCCTCGGGCGTGGGCGTGGGGGTCGTGCGCGCGGGGCAGGCATTCGTCAGCCTCGGCACCTCGGGGGTGCTTTTCGCCGCGAATGACGGCTATTGTCCCGATCCGGCGACCGCCGTGCATACCTTCTGTCACGCGCTGCCGGGCACCTGGCATCAGATGGGGGTGATCCTTGCCGCAACCGATGCGCTGAACTGGTTCGGGCGGATCACCGGCGCGCCCGCCGAGGCGCTGACCGCCGATCTGGGGCCGCTGAAGGCGCCGGGTAAGACCCGGTTCCTGCCCTATCTGGGGGGCGAGCGCACGCCGCTGAACGATGCGGCGATCCGCGGCGCCTTCATCGGGCTTGAACATGCGACCGACCGTGACGCGGCGACCCGCGCCGTGCTGGAAGGGGTCACCTTCGCGATCCGCGATTGCCGCGACGCCTTGGCCGCGACCGGCACCACCATAGACAGCCTGCTGGCCGTTGGCGGCGGTTCGCGCTCGCATCTGTGGTGCCAGATGATCGCCACTGCACTGGGCACGCCGCTCAAGCTGCCGGTGGCGGGCGATTATGGCGGGGCTTTTGGCGCGGCGCGTCTTGCGCTGATGGCCGCCACGGGGGCCGGTGCCGAAATCGCCACCGAACCCGCCATTTCCGCCGAAATAGAGCCTGTTTTGGCGCTTTCCGACGCTTTCGACGAAGGCCATGCCCGCTATGCCGCGGCGCAGGCCGCAATCCGGGGACTCACATGACCGACTTCTTCAAGGGTATTCCGCAGATCCGCTACGAGGGGGAAGCCGCCACCAGCGACTTCGCGTTTCGGCACTACAACCCCGACGAGGTGGTTGCGGGCAAGCGGATGGAGGATCACCTGCGCTTTGCCGTGGCATGGTGGCACAGCTTCGCTTGGCCGGGGGGCGACCCCTTCGGTGGCCAGACCTTTGACCGGCCGTGGTTTGGCGACACGATGGCGGCGGCCAAGATGAAGGCCGATGTCGCCTTCGAGATGTTCGACATCCTGCAGGCGCCGTTCTTCTGCTTTCACGATGCCGATATCCGCCCCGAGGGCGCCAGCTTCGCCGAGACCACCCGCAACCTCGAAGAGGTCGTCGATTACATCGGCGAGAAGATGCAGGGCTCGTCCACGAAACTGCTGTGGGGCACGGCGAACCTGTTTTCGCACCGCCGCTTCATGTCGGGCGCGGCCACCAACCCCGACCCCGAGGTCTTCGCCTGGTCGGCGGCGACGGTGAAGACCTGCATGGATGCCACGCTGAAACTCGGCGGGGAAAACTATGTGCTCTGGGGCGGGCGCGAGGGTTATGAGACGCTTCTGAACACCGACCTGACCCGCGAGGCAGAGCAGGCCGGGCGCTTCCTGCAAATGGTGGTCGATTACAAGCACAAGATCGGCTTCAAGGGCGCGATCCTGATCGAGCCGAAGCCGCAGGAACCCAGCAAGCACCAGTATGACTATGATGTGGCCACGGTCTACGGCTTCCTCAAGCGCTTCGGCCTGGAACACGAGGTCAAGGTCAACATCGAGCAGGGCCATGCGATCCTGGCCGGCCACAGCTTCGAGCACGAACTGGCGCTGGCAGCCAGCCTTGGCCTTTTTGGCTCGATCGACATGAACCGCAACGATTACCAATCGGGCTGGGATACCGACCAGTTCCCGGATTCGGTGCCGGAAATGGCGCGCGCCTATTACGAGGTGCTGCGCGCGGGCGGCTTCACGACGGGCGGCACCAATTTCGACGCCAAGATCCGCCGCCAGTCGCTGGATCCCGAGGATCTGATCCTCGCCCATGTCGGCGCGATGGATGTCTGCGCCCGTGCTTTGAAGGCTGCGGCGGCGCTGCTCGAGGATGGCGCGCTCGAGGCCAATCGGGCCGCGCGCTATGCCGGTTGGGACAAGCCCGAAAACCGCGCGATGCTGAGCTCGGATCTGGCCAGCATCGAAGCCCGGGTGCGTGCGGAGGGCATCGACCCGCAGCCGAAATCAGGCCGGCAAGAGCGCTTGGAAAATCTCTGGAATCGCTTTGTCTGACAGCAAAAAGGGCCGCGCAAAGCGGCCCTTTCGTGACTGTCTTGGCGAAACCGTGTCTGAGGTTCTTTATGACGTGCGGCGCAGGCATCGAACGTGGTTCTGCGGCCTCGCTGTTCTGGATGTGGACTCGCTCGGCCGTGAGGATGCCTTCCGGGTCACGACAGGAGAGGGCGTAGCGCCGTCGGAAGGACAGCGCGTTCAGGTGCGCCGACTGTGAATAATGCCCACCCTTGCACGCGATCACGCCGCATTCCCCGCTGACCGACTGGCACGCCGAGCAGATCAGGACCCATAGGCGACGCGAAAAGCAGGGCGCAGATCCCTTTGATTTCACCTTGCAGGACGCGGCGCCGGCTTCTTACTGTGCGCCCGACCGAAAAGCGCTTTGGAGGTGTCATGGTCACTGTGCCGTCGATCAAGACGCAGATTGAGAAGCCTGGCCTGCTGCGGGTTTCGTGGACACGAAGATAAGATCGTGACCAAGGAACCGGAGAGTGGATATGACGAGACGGAAGTTCAGCCGTGAGTTCAAGATCGAGGCCGTAAGGCTGGTGACGGACCGGGGCGTTGCGGTGGCTCAGGCCGCCCGTGACCTGGATGTGGCCGAGAGCGTTCTGCGTCGGTGGATGCGGGAACTGACCGCGACACCGACGACGGCGTTTCCCGGGAACGGGCAGATGCGGGCCGATCTGGCCGAGATTACAGCCCTGAAGAAAGAGGTCGCCCGGCTCCGGGCGGAGCGTGACATCCTCAAGAAAGCGGCCGCTTTTTTCGCGCGGGAGGCGACATGAGGTTCGCCTTCGTCGCCAAACACCGCCACATCTGGCCCGTCAGCTGGCTGTGCGAAGTGCTGGATGTCTCGCGATCCGGCTTCCATGCTTGGCTCAATCGCCCGTCCAGCGCCCGAGATCCATGATGCCAAGCTCGTCACGGCATTCGAGACGAGCTTCAAGGCCAGCGACCGGACCTATGGCGCCCGCCGCGTCTGGCGCGATGTTCTGGAGGAAGGCTTGGCCTGCGGCCTTCACCGGATCGAACGGCTGATGCGGAGCAATGCCTTGCGGGCGAGGCCCAGACGCCGTGGCAAGCCGAAGGATGACGGCGAGCGGTCGGTCATAGCCGACAACATTCTCAACCGCGACTTCCAGGCTGAACGACCGAACCAGAAATGGCTGGCCGACTTTACCTACATCTGGGCAGTGTCCCAGCACATGGTGTAGGAGGCCGCGCGCGGAGCCTTTGGCGTAGCGCAGCGCGCGGCCGTTGGTGACGCTGGCGGTCACCGTCGATCT
>JACXUS010000041.1 GCA_014763785.1 Sphingomonadales bacterium
ACAATCCAACCGTCAGGCTGCCCGCCGTGGCCACCTGATCAAGCCCTGACCTCTCCGAGGGTCGGCGCTCCTACACCACGCCGCGGGGCACTATCGCCGCGCACCCCAAGCCCCTTCAGATCAGCGCGATCCGCTCGCGCCGTTCGGGGTCGGGGAAGGGGCGGTAGAGCCCGACCTCGGCGCGGGCGATCATGCCGTGCATCAGTTCATAATGCCGGGTATCGCCCTCATGGAACTGACCCGCCGCGCGGAAGGCCTGTTCCAGCGCGGCCATATCCTCGACCTCGATTTCCAGCAGAAAATCGCTGTGCGCCCCGAGGCAAGCCCCAGCTTGCGCCGCATCAGCCGCCAGTTGCCGATCAGCCCGCGGGCCTGCAATTCGCCCATCCATTGTTCGGCCGAGGCCGCAAAGGCCAGCGCCTTGGCGTCGCTCTTCAGCTCGATCATGCAGTGATAGAGATTCATGTCACCCTCCCGATGGCGCGCGGCCCCGGGGGCTCTGACGCTTGGGAAGGGTGGCACAGAGGATTTGAAAAAGACTTAATTCCCGAGGGTTGCGCAAAAAGAGCCCCGCCGCCACGGGGCGCAACCGCGCCGCGGCCCCGGCCGCGGCGCCCGCTCAAGCACGCCGCGGGTCTCCCGCGGCGCCCCCGCTGCCCCGCTCAGAGCCCGGGCAGGAAGTCGCTCAGCCCGCGCTTGCCAAAGCTCGTGCCGCCGCCCGACACCGCATCGCCGCCGAAGGTCGCGCGCAGGCCAAAGCCCACGAAGGTCTCGGTGCTCATGCTGTCGCCATCATAGAGCCCAAGCTCGCCCTCGGCCCGCAGCCCGGGCAGGATCTGATAGGCGCCGGTGCCGCTCAGCCGCCACGCATCGCCAGTATCGGCCGCGACGCTGGCGAATTTGCCGCCGACCGCCAGTTGCTCGGCCAGCGCATATTCACCGCGCAGGGTGACGCCAAAACCGTCCACGCCCTCGCGGTCGAGCCAAGTCAGCGCGCCCTCGGCCTCGACCATGCCGAAGGTCCCGCCTGCCTCCAGCCCGAAGAAATCGACGCCGTCGCCCGCGACCTTCTCATGGCCCGCAAAGCCCCCCAGCGCGAGCCCCGAGGGCAGGTGATAGACCCCGTGCAGACCATAGCCATAGCTGCTGCCCTCGGCCTCGCCATACCAGCTCTTGGCCAGATCGCCCTGCACCGAAAAGGCGGGCGAGAGCGCGAATTCCAGCCCCGCGCCAAGGGTCATCTTGTTCAGATCGCGCGCCCCGCCATCGGCGAGACCCGAATAGCCAAGGCTCAGCTCGGCGCCCGAAACTTCGGCCAGCGCCGGGGCTGCGATCAGGGAAACGGCGCCGAGCGCCGCAAGAAATGTGGTCTTCATGCTCTGCCTCATACGTCCCCTTTGGGGATCTCTGGTTGCGGCCCCGTCGGGCCCATCGCCCCCGCAGGGGCCGGATCAGGCCGCGGGTCAGCTGCCCGCGGCCTGATCCTCATCCTCATCGCCGGCTTCGGCCACCCGCGCGACCGTCACCACCTCTTCGCCCGCAGCGGTGTCGAAGACCTTCACCCCCCCCGCCGAGCGCGAGCGGAACGAGATCCCCGCCACCGGGCAGCGGATCGACTGGCCGGTCGAGGTCGCGAGCATGATCTGATCGCTCGGCTCCACCGGGAAGCTGGCCACCAGCGCGCCCGAACGGCCCGACATCTTGAACGCGCCGACCCCCTGACCGCCACGGCCGCGCACCGGGTAATCATGGCTCGACGAGGTCTTGCCGAGGCCCGAGGCCGTCACCGTCAGGATCAGGTCCTGCGCGGCGAGCATCTCGGCATAGCGCTCGTCCGACAGCGTGCCTTCGCCGCCCATGACTGCCTCGGCATCCTCTTCGACCTCGATCTCTGCCTCGTCCTCCGAGCCCATCTCGGCGCGGAAGCGTTTCAGGAAGGCCGCGCGTTCCCAAGGCTCGGCCTCGAAATGGCGGATCACCGACATCGACACGACCTTGTCGCCCGTGGCCAGCCGCACCCCGCGCACGCCGGTCGAGGAGCGGCCCTTGAAGATGCGCACCTCGGGCACCGGGAAGCGGATCGCCCGGCCCGCGGCGGTGACCAGCATGATATCGTCATCCTCGCTGCACATCCGGGTGTCGACCAGCGTCACCCCCTCGGGCAGCTCCATCGCGCGCTTGCCGTTGCGCATGACCTTGGCGAAATCGCTGAGTGCATTGCGGCGCACATCGCCATCCGAGGTCGCGAAGAACACCTGATAATCGTCCCATTCCTCCTCGGGCGCATCGACCGGCATCAGGGACGCGATCGAGACCCCCTGCGGGATCGGCAGGATATTGACGATCGCCTTGCCCTTGGAGGTCCGCCCCGCCAGCGGCAGCCGCCAGCATTTGAGCGAATAGACCATCCCGTCGGTGGTGAAGAACAAAAGCGGCGTATGCGTATTGGCGACAAAGAGCGTGGTGACCACGTCATCTTCCTTGGTCGCCATGCTCGCCAGACCCTTGCCGCCGCGGCGCTGCGCGCGGAATTCGGCGAGAGCGGTGCGCTTGATATAGCCGCCGGAGGTGATCGTCACGACCATATCCTCGCGCTCGATCAGGTCCTCGTCGTCGAGGTCCCCGGCCCAATCGACGATCTCGGTCCGGCGCGGCACGGCATGCGCGGCGCGCACCTCGCGCAGCTCGTCCGAGATGATCGCCATGATCCGCTCGCGACTGCCCAGAATATCGAGATAGTCGCGGATCTTGCCCGCAAGCTCGGCCAGCTCGTCGGTGACCTCCTGCACGCCCATCGCGGTCAGGCGCTGCAGCCGCAGGTCGAGAATGGCGCGGGCCTGAATCTCCGACAGGTTATAGGTGCCGTCGTCATTCATCGGATGTAGCGGATCGTCGATCAGCCGCAGATATTCGGCGATGTCATGCGCGGGCCAGCGCCGCGTCATCAGCTTTTCGCGCGCCTCGGCGGGGTCTTTCGAGCCGCGGATCGTGGCCACGACCTCATCGACATTGGTCACCGCGACCGCCAGACCGCAAAGCACATGGCTGCGCTCGCGCGCCTTCCTGAGCTCATAGGCCGTGCGCCGCGCCACGACTTCCTCGCGGAAGGTGATGAAATGGCTGAGGAAATCGCGCAAGGTCAGCTGTTCGGGCCGGCCGCCGTTCAGCGCCAGCATGTTGCAACCGAACGAGGTCTGCAGCGGCGTGAAGCGGTAAAGCTGATTGAGCACCACATCGGCGGTGGCGTCGCGCTTCAGCTCGATCACCACGCGCACGCCCACCCGGTCGCTCTCGTCGGCGATCGAGGAAATCCCCTCGAGCCGCTTGTCGCGCACCAGTTCCGCGATCTTCTCGATCATCGCGGCCTTGTTCACCTGATAGGGAATCTCATCGACGATGATCGCGTAACGGTCCTTGCGGATCTCCTCGATGCGGGTCTTGGCGCGGATGATGACGCTGCCGCGGCCCTCCAGATAGGCCTTGCGCGCGCCGCCGCGGCCCATGATCTGGGCGCCGGTCGGGAAGTCGGGGGCGGGCACGATCTCCATCAGCGCCTCGCTCGACATGTCGGGATTGTCGATCAGCGCCAGCGTGGCGTCGATCACCTCGCCGAGGTTATGCGGCGGGATGTTCGTCGCCATGCCGACCGCGATGCCGCCCGCGCCGTTGACCAGCATGTTCGGGAAACGCGCGGGCAGAACCGTCGGCTCGCGGTCCTTGCCGTCGTAGTTGTCCTGAAAATCGACCGTGTCCTTGTCGATATCGGCCAGCAGGAAATTCGCGGGCTTGTCCATCCGCACTTCGGTATAGCGCATCGCCGCCGCGCTATCGCCATCCATCGAGCCGAAGTTGCCCTGACCATCCAGAAGCGGCAGCGACATCGAGAAGTCCTGCGCCATCCGCACCAGCGCATCATAGATCGCCGCGTCACCGTGCGGGTGATACTTACCCATGACATCGCCCACCGGACGCGCCGATTTGCGATAGGGCTTGTCGGCGGTGTTCCCGGTCTCGTGCATCGCATAAAGGATGCGGCGGTGAACGGGCTTCAGACCGTCGCGCAGATCGGGAATCGCGCGGCTCACGATCACGCTCATCGCGTAATCGAGATAGGCGGTCTTCATCTCCTCGGCGATCGAGACCTGCGGGCCGTCATAGGCCGGGCGCTTGGGGCCGTCGTCGAGGGTTTCCGGCGTATCGGGGATATCGGTCACGCGCGTCTTCTTCTTCTAGATATTGTTGGGCGCCTTATAGCGCAGCCATAGGCGTGGGTGCAATCTCTCAGGCGCGGCGCGGGGGCCCCATGGCGGATTTTCGAGGATTTGCGCCAGGAAAAAGCGAAAGCCCCGTGGCCTTCTTCTTGGTTCAAATACTCAAATCCGACGCGCGGGCCCGGGTGAAACGGCCGGAATGCCTCCGGCGGGAGTATTTTTGCCAAGAAGAAACCGCCCCCGGGGCCCGGGGCTCAGCCGCGGCGGGCCTTCAGCGCGGCGAGGATCCAGAGCGCGGCGAAAAGGGCCGAGGCGATCACGTTCATATTGGGCATGGTCACGCCGAGGATCTGAACGGCGATCTCGTCGCAGCGGATCAGCGGCGCGGACTGGATCTGCGCCAGCAGGTCCTCGGCCGACAGCGTGCCGGGGCCGGAACTGGTGCAGCTTGAGGGGCCCGCGATCAGCTTGCGCTCGACAAGGCTGTGATAGAGGGCGATGCCGCCCGCGGTGGCCGCGGCCGCGGCGCCGAGCCACGCGAGCCGCGCGGGCAGCCGAAAGGCCAGCATCGCCGCGCCGATCAGCACTGCCGCCAGATGCGGCCAGCGTTGCGCGATGCACAGATCGCAGGGCGCGAAGCCCGCGGCCTGAAAGATCAGCGCCGCGATCAGCACCGCAGCCGAGCCCGCAGCGGCCAGCGCCACAAGCGCGCGCGCGGAAAGCGATTCGAGCATCACAGATACCTCAGCGCATAGAAGCCGCCGATCAGCAGCACGACAAAGGCGGTGAAGAGCGGCCCCAGCCAGCGCTCGATGAAATCGCGGATCGGCGCGCCGAATTTCCACAACAGCCCCGCCACGACGAAGAACCGCAGCGCGCGGGCCAGCACCGAAACGCCGATGAACAGCGGCAGGCTGAGCTGCGTCGCGCCCGAGAAGATCGTGATCACCTTATACGGGAAGGGCGTGACCCCCGCGACCAGCACCGCCCAGCCGCCCATCTCGTTGAACCGCGCGGCGAGCTCGTCGAACTTGTCGGCCTTGCCGTAGAACTCGAGGATCGGCTGGCCCACCGTATCCATGAAGCCATAGCCGATCGCATAGCCCAGCATCCCCCCCGCGACCGAGGCGGCAGTCGCCACCGCCGCGATCAGGAAGGCGCGCTCGCGCCGGGCAAGGATCATCGGGATCATCAGCACATCGGGCGGGATCGGAAAGACCGAGCTCTCGACGAAGGCCACCACAGCCAGCGCCCAAAGCGCATGCGGCCCGGCAGCAAGGCCCATCGTCCAGTCATACAGCCTGCGGATCATCATCGCCCCTCGCGTTTTGCAAGCCATCGCCCGCGCGCGCGGCAAGGTCAAGCGGATCGGGGCTTTCGCCCGCGCGGGGCGGCGGCTACTCTCGGTTTCGTGAAACGGTCCGGGTGAGGGGTAGTGCAATGAAATGGCAGGGGCGGCGCGGCAGCAGCCATATCGAGGATCGGCGCGGTGGCCGTGGGGTCGGGCGTTCGGTCGGGCGCGCGGGCGGGCTGACGGGCCTTGGCGCGGTGGCGGTTCTGCTGATCGGCTATGTCATTGGCGTCGATGTGACCCCGCTGCTTGAGGGCGGCGGCGGCGGCGCGGGCTATGAGACCTCGGGCGCGCTCAGTGATCAGGACCGGGCGATGGGCGATTTCGTCTCGGT
Organism: Sphingomonadales bacterium; assembly: GCA_014763785.1. Classification (GTDB taxonomy): domain Bacteria; phylum Pseudomonadota; class Alphaproteobacteria; order Rhodobacterales; family Rhodobacteraceae; genus Rhodobacter. Next base: position 5,897 of record JACXUS010000041.1, read on the forward strand.
GACGCTCGCCGATACCGAAGAGGTCTGGGCCGAGATCTTCGCCAGCGAACTTGGGCGCAGCTACGATCCGGTGACGCTGGTGCTGTTCTCTCAGGTGACGCAATCGCCCTGTGGCAATGCCAGCGGCGCGACCGGGCCGTTCTATTGCCCGACCGACAAGAAGGTCTATCTGGATACCGCTTTCTTCAACACCCTGTCGCAGCAGCTGGGCGCGCAGGGCGATTTCGCGATGGCCTATGTCGTCGCCCATGAGGTCGCCCATCATGTGCAGGACGAGCTGGGGATCCTCGCCAAGGTCAATGCGGTGCGCGCTCGGGCGTCCGCGGCCGAAAGCAATGCGCTGTCGGTGCGGATCGAGCTGCAGGCGGATTGTTTCTCGGGCGTCTGGGCGCGGCATGCGGCCGAGACCTTCGGCTCGATCGAGCGCGGCGATATTGCCGAGGCGATGACGGCGGCGGCGAAGATCGGTGACGATACGCTGCAACGCAATGCCGGGCGGCGGCCAATGCCCGACAGCTTCACCCATGGCACCAGTGTCCAGCGCCAGCGCTGGTTCGCGACCGGCTTCGAAAGCGGCGCGGTGGGCGCCTGCGACACGTTCTCGGCGCGCGTGCTCTGAGCCTGCGTCCGGGCCCCCGGTTCGGGGCTGGCTCGCGGCAGGGTCGCGGCAAGGGGGGGGCGGCTTTGGCCCGGCGCGGCGTTTTGATCTGCGCAACCCCCTTGCCAGCGCGCGGCGCGGAGGCTATTTCGCAGGAGCTGGCCCGAGTGGTGGAATGGTAGACGCAGGGGATTCAAAATCCTCCGCCGCAAGGCGTGCGAGTTCGAGTCTCGCCTCGGGCACCAGCTGATCTCCTGACATGAGCGGTCTGAGTGGCGGCCCCCGACCCAGGGCGCGCGCGGCGCCGGGCTTTGTCTTTGGGCGCGCCCCGGGGCGCGCTGCGGGCGCGCCTGCCGGCCCCCGGGGCGCGTCGCCCGGGGCGGGGCTGTCCGGCCTTTCTGCGCTGCGGAAACGCTCAAGTCGCGGTTGTGGTTAATAAAATGTGATTCGGGCCGGGATTGCTCTGCAACGCAACAAACGACGCCTTTGGCCCGATTTCGCGGCGCGCGGTGAACAATCGCCGGGCGAAGATTGTTCAAAATCTGGCCGGAGTTTGATGCCTGTGTGGAAATGCGGCGCCCGGGTGATCGTTTCCGAAGCGCGAACGATCACGCCCCCGTCACCCGGCCCGGATCCCGGGACCTCTGCGCGGCAGGTGACGCAAAGGTCAGTAAACAAAGGGTTTACGCGGCCCCTCCGCTAGGTCACCCGCTGCGGGCAGGAAACAATCCCCCTGCTGCAATGCGGCAAATGTGGCGCCGGTCGCGGGAATTGCGGCGCGCCGCGGGCGAAAAGAGGCATTTCAATGGCGAAATTTGCTTTTCCAACGTCACATGCCCGAGGTATCACTGATCTTGCCCAACTGGGGGGCGAATGGCCATGGGGGTGGCCAGTGAAGAGTGAGCATCCTCGGATGCACGTAACGTAAGGGACTGCTGCCATCGCCTCGGGTGATCTGCCACACGGGGATTTATGAAAAGGCTGTTTCCTGCCGGGCCTCTGGTCCCGGAGGCGCGTTCTTGCGCCCGTATCGTCTTGCTCTTCGCGTAAGTGGTGGAGGCAGTGCCTACCATCGAGGTTCACTGGCGCTGCGCGAGCACGCCAACTTGACGGATAGGCGTGCGGACCTGCGGTCTGCTTGGCGGTGAAGGATACAGGGCAATGACGTATTACTATTTCTGGAACAACAATCCCGACGCGCGCAACGACAGCGTGACCACGGATCACAATTCCTCGGTCGTCATCAATGTTCTTGCGAATGACTATGACAAGGACTGCGACAAGCTGACCGTCGTCAGTGCGACCCAGCCCGATCACGGCAGCGTCACGGTGAATGCCGACGGCACCGTCACCTTCACGCCCGATGCGGGCTTCTCCGGCACCACCTGCTTCACCTACAAGATTTCCGACGGCAAGGGCGGCTATGACACCGCCACCGTCACCGTCTGCGTCAATGAGCCCGAAAGCGACGGCATCGTCTCGGGCACCGCGGGCGACGATCTGATCGATTATGATTACACCGGCGATCCCGATGGCGACCGCATCGACCATAATGACGCGATCCTGCCCGGCGAGAGCGGCAATGACGACATCGTCAAGGCGGGCGCGGGCAATGACACCGTGCTGGCGGGCGCGGGCAATGACGAGGTTCATGGGCAGGACGGGAACGACAGCCTCTCGGGCGGGGCGGGCAACGATTACCTGTCGGGCGGCGCGGGCGATGACACGCTGAACGGCGGCGAGGGCAATGACACCTACGAGGGTGGCACCGGCCTCGACATGATCGACTATTCCGAGAGCACGGCCGGGGTTTCGGTCAATCTCGACACCGGCGCGCTGTCGGGCGGGGCTGCCGCGGGCGACAGCATCGCGGGCGGCGTCGATGGCGTGATCGGCTCGGATTACAACGACAGCCTCGTGGGCTTCGACCATCAGGGCACCGATCCGGCCGACACCTATACCAATGTGTTCTACGGCAATGCCGGCGATGACACGATTTCGGGCGGCGGCGCCGATGACAGCCTCTATGGCGGCTCGAACGACGACAGCATCGAGGGCGGTTCGGGCGACGATCTGATCGTCGGCGATGGCGCGGACACCAACCCGACCGAGACCGAAGAGCTGACCCTCGACTGGGGCAAGTTCGCGGCTGCGGGCTGCGCGATCTCGAACGGCGCCAGCGTCGATCTGGGCGGCGTCAAGGCCACCTTCGGCTTCCAGGTGCAGGACAGCGGCGCGACCGCGACCGTCACCAACGAAGTGCAATATGTCGAAGCGGGCGACGGTCTGTCCTCGACCACCGGGCTGAAGCTGTTCGGCTGCGGCGGTGAAGGTGGCATCGACAATACCTCGACCACCACGATCAATTTCTCCTCGACCGATGCCGACAATGCCGATGCGGTGCAGAATGTCAGCTTCCGCATCAACGACATCGACCAGGGCTATTCGGGCGATTATCACCGCGATATCGTGACGATCCGCGCCTATGATGCGGATGGCAACGAAGTGCCGGTGACGATCACCTCCGAGGGTGGCGTGACCGTCTCGGGCAATACCGCGACCGGTCAGGCGGTGGACAACGGCACCAATGGTCAGTCGCCCACCGCGGCGAGCGGCTCGGTGCTGGTCGAAGTGCAGGGCCCGGTGGCCAAGATCGTCATCGACTATGACAACGGCGGCAACACCGATCAGGCGGTCTTCGTGACCGACCTCAATCTGGAAACCGTCTCGGCGGTGGATGCGGTCGAGGGCAATGACACGCTGCTGGGCGGCGACGGCGACGACACGATCTTCGGCAATGGCGGCGATGACAGCATCATCGGCGGCGCGGGCAATGACGTGATCGACGGCGGCGCGGATCGCGATGTGATCGCGGCTGGCGCGGGCGATGTGGTTGATGGCGGCGCGGACGGCGACGACTGGGATACGCTCGATCTGACCGGGCAGGGCGCCTATCGCGTCATCGACACCACCACCGACAGCAATGGCAACGGCCTCGACGGCACCGTCGAATTCCTCGACGCCGACGGCAATGTCACCGGCAGCCTGAGCTTCACCGAGATCGAAGAGATCCGCGGCGATGGCATCAATCTGGCGCCGCATGCGGAGGACGATACCGCGACCGTGCTCGAGGATGACAGCGTCACGATCACGGTTCTCGGCAATGACAGCGATCCGGATGGCGACACGCTGACCGTGACCTCGGCCAGCTCGCCCAACGGCACCGTGACGATCAACGCCGATGGCACGCTGACCTTCGAGCCCGATGAGAACTTCAACGGCGACACCACGATCACCTATACGGTGGACGATGGCCGCGGCGGCACCGATACCGCGACGGTCAATGTCTCGGTGACCCCGGTCAATGACGATCCGGTCGCGGCGGATGATTTCGCCACCACCGATTTCGGCACCACCGTCACCGTCGATCTGATCGGCAATGACAGCGATATCGACGGCGATACGCTCACCGTGATCTCGGCCACCTCGACCGATGGCACCGTGACGATCAACGCCGATGGCACGATCGACTTCACCCCGAATGCGGGCTTCGAAGGCGTGGCCGAAGTCAGCTACACCGTCTCGGACGGCAACGGCGGCTTTGACACCGCGACCGCCTTTATCACCGTGAACGAGGCGCAGCCCGATGGCATCGTCGAGGGCACCGCGGGCGATGACCTGATCGACTTTGCCTATACCGGCGACCCGGAAGGCGACATGATCGACGCGGGCGATGCGCTGCTGCCGGGCGAAGTCGGCGATGACGATATCGTGCTGGCGGGCGACGGCGATGACACCGTGCGCGCGGGCGAGGGCAATGACGAGGTCTTCGGCGAGGCGGGCAATGACAGCCTGCTGGGTCAGGCGGGCGATGACCTGCTGGACGGCGGCGCGGGCAATGATGTGCTCGACGGTGGCGCCGGGGCCGATACGCTGCTGGGCGGCGAGGGCAATGACACGCTGCGCGGCGGCGAGGGCGGCGACAGCCTCGATGGCGGCGCGGGCGATGACAGCCTGATCGGCGGCGCGGGCGATGACAGCCTGATCGGCGGCGAGGGCGATGACCTGCTCGACGGCGGCAATGGCAATGACACGCTGCTGGGCGGTGCGGGCAACGACACCTTCGACGGCGGCAATGGCAATGATCTGGCCGAAGGCGGCGAGGGCGACGATTATATCGACACCTCGGCCGATGCCGCGCTGCCCGATCTGGCCTATCCGGGCCTCTGGACCGCGGATGCCAATCCGAATGACGATCTGGACACCGTCTATGGCGGCGCGGGCAATGACACGATCCTCACCGGCGACGACCGCGACTATATCGAGGGCGGCGACGGCAATGATGTGATCGACGCGGGCGTGGACGAGGACACGATCCTTGGCAGCGCGGGCGACGATCTGATCACCGCGGGCGAGGGCGATGACCTGATCGACGCGGGCGAGGGCAATGACACGATCTATGGCGGTCTGGGCCCGAGCTATCCCGATCTGATCAACGTGCCGGACGCGACCGATCTGGTGCAGAACAACGGCATGGACACGATCCATGCGGGCGCCGGCGACGATGTGGTTTACGGCGAGGATGACGACGACCTGATCTATGGCGATGCCGGCAACGATTACCTTGACGGTGGCATCGACGAGGACACGATCGAGGGCGGCGCGGGCAATGACACGGTGATCGGCGGTCAGGGCGCGGATGTGCTCTCGGGCGGCGATGATCGCGACACCTTCACCGTGGCGACCGCGGAAGCCGGGATCGGCGACCAGATCGACGGCGGCGAGGGCGGCGACGATTACGACGTGCTCGACCTGACCGGCGCGGGCCCGGTGAATATCATCTATGATGCCACCAACCCGGAAAACGGCACCGTCGAATTCCTCGATACCGATGGCAATGTGGTCGGCACGCTCGACTTCGTGAACATCGAGAATGTCATCACCGATCAGGGCGATGGCATCGTCGAGGGCACCGATGGCGGGGATCCGATCGACATCAACTATACCGGCGACCCGGAGGGCGACCGCGTTGACAACAACGACGCGCTGATCCCGGGCGATGCGCCCAACGACGACCGCATCGAGGCGGGCGCGGGCGACGACACGGTCTATGCCGGTGTGGGCGATGACACGGTCGAAGCGGGCGACGGCGATGACGAGGTCTATGGTCAGGATGGCGACGACAGCCTGATCGGCGGCGCGGGCAATGACACGATCGAGGGCGGCGCGGGCAATGACACGATCGAGGGCGGCGAGGGCGATGACAGCATCACCGGCGGCGCGGGCGATGACAGCGTTGCGGGCGGCACCGGGCAGGATACGGTCCTGGCGGGTGCGGGCGATGACACGCTCGACGGCGGCGACGGCGATGACCGGCTCTATGGCGAGGATGGCGCGGACCTGCTGACCGGCGGTCAGGGTCAGGACCTGCTGGATGGCGGCGCGGGCAATGACACGCTCTCGGGCGGGGTCGGCGTCGACACGCTTCTTGGTGGCCTGAACAACGACACCTTCGTGGTGAACTCGATCGACGAGGGCAGCAACGACGTCATCGACGGCGGCGAGGACCCGGACAACAGCGACTGGGACGTGCTCGACCTGAGCGCGATCGGCCGCGATCACCTGTCGATCAACTACACCAGCCCCGACAAGGAAGACGGCATCGTCACCTTCCTTGACGACCTCGGCAATGCGGTGGGCAGCCTGACCTTCTCGAATATCGAGAATGTCATCCCCTGCTTCACCCCCGGCACGCTGGTCGCCACGCCCAAGGGCGAGAAACTGGTCGAAGACCTGAAGGTCGGCGACAAGGTCATCACCCGCGACAACGGCATTCAGGAGCTGCGCTGGATCGGCCGGCGCGACCTGAACCTGGCCGAGCTGACCGCTGCGCCGCATCTGAAACCGGTGCTGATCAAGGCGGGCAGCCTGGGTCAGGGCCTGCCCGAGCGCGACATGCTCGTCTCGCCGAACCACCGCATGCTGGTCGCCAACGAACGCACCGCGCTCTATTTCGAAGAGCACGAGGTTCTGGTCGCCGCCAAGCATCTGGTCGACAACAAGGGCGTGAAGGTCGCGGAAAGCCTCGGCACCAGCTACCTGCACTTCATGTTCGACCGCCACGAGGTGGTGCTGGCGAACGGCGCCTGGACCGAGAGCTTCCAGCCGGGCGACCAGACGCTGGGCGGTATGGGCAATGCGCAACGCAACGAGATTTTCGAACTGTTCCCCGAGCTGAAGACCGCTCAGGGCGTCGAAAACTACGGCGCCGCGCGCAAGACGCTGAAACGCCACGAGGCGGCGCTGCTCAAGCGCGGCTAAGCTGGGGCAGGGGCCGATTGGCCCGCTCAGGATCGACACACCCCGGGCCACCGCCCGGGGTGTTCGTCGTTTCGAAAACAGGAACGGTAAGTTCCGCGCCATTATGACGTTTTTGCGGCAATTAAGCTTTTCTTAAGGCGGGCTTGCCACTATTCTGATCAGCGGGGGCGTTCTTCGTGACTGCCGGGTGTTTTCCGGATCAGAGGGCGTAATGACGATTGCAGATCAACGACTGACCAGCGCCGATGGCGTGGTTGCGAGCGGGCAAATCTCTCCTGCCTGCTTCCGCGAGGACGGGGCCGATGCCCCGCGCGAACTGCGCCTGAGCTATACAGGTTATGAGCAATCCGAAGGTGCAGTATCGGCGCGCGACGGGGAAGGGGTTCCCCTGTTCGCGGCCGATCTGCGCCACTTCGCCCAGGCTGTGCCCTGTTTCACGCCAAATAGCGAGATCGCGACTGGATCCGGGCTCTGCGCGGTGGCGGATCTGCGCATCGGGCAACGGGTGATCACCCGCGACAGCGGCGCGCAAAGCATCCGCTGGATCGGCTGGCGCCGCTTCGGCTGGCGCGCGCTCGCGCTCAATCCCTTCCTGCGGCCGGTGCATATCGCCCGCGGCGCGCTTGGCAATGACCTGCCAGAGCGGGACATGATCGTCTCGCCCAACCACCGCTTCCTGACCGCCATGCCGGGCGAGGGCGAGGGCGGCGAACGTCTGAGCGCCGCGCGCGATCTGGTCGGGCTGGATGGGGTCACGATCTCGACCCAGACCAATGTCGATTATGTGCAGATTCTCTGCGACCGGCACGAATTGCTGTTGGGCGATGGCTGCTGGTCGGAAAGCTATCAGCCGACGGCCGTTTCGCTCGCGGTGCAGCCCGATTTCGCCCGGGCCGAGCTGGCCGAGATCCTCGGGGCCGAGGCCGTCGTCTCGGCTGCGACCGCGGCGCAGGTCTCGGCGGCCGAGGGGACGGATTGGAGCGCGCCGAGCTATCAGACCGTCCGCCCGAGCGCCCCGGCCGCAGCCTGACATCGCGGCCCCCGGACGCCAGAGCCTGCACCGGGACCGGCATCGGAACAAGCCTGAGCACCGCCATCGGAACCGGCGTCGAAACCGCAGCCGCGGGCCCGCCGGATAAGCGCACGCGTCCGCGGGCGCGACCCGCGCCGCGACTTCGCCACGCGCAACGGCCTCTGGGCAAAGATACCTAATCGGCAACAGACGCCTGCGGCGCGGTGCGGCCCTGCGCCTGCGTCATCGGCTCAAGGTATTGATATCGCAGAAATTTACCAACCGGCAGGCGCCGCCCGCAGGCCCCCCCGGGGCTTGCCCGGGGGGGGGGCGCCACAATTCCGTCACGTTCCAGACCTTCGTTAACCATTTTTGTGCCTGCAAAAGGCCAAGCCCACGTGGCATTCCACCCCCGAGGCAGTTCCACCAGTTCATTGGTTCCGAGGCGCAGATGGCAACCTATATAGGCAGTTCCGGCAACGATTCCCTGACCGGCGGATCGCTGGCCGATTCGATCTCGGGTCTTGACGGGAACGACACGCTCAATGGCGGCGCGGGCAATGATACGATCGACGGCGGCACCGGCGACGATCTGCTGCTCGGCTCTGGCGGCAACGATCTGCTGCGCGGCGGCGACGGGAATGACACGTTTGAAGGCGGCGCGGATCGCGACACGGTCTATGGCGGCGCGGGCAATGACGTCTGGCTGGCGGGCGACAGCCAGTCGGGCAGCGATTCGGTCTATCTCGAGGCGGGCGACGACCTTGCCTATGCGGGCTGGTTCACCAGTGGCATCCCCGACACGCTGGACGGCGGGACCGGGAATGACACGCTCAGCCTTGAATCCCTGCCCTCGGCGAACAACCAAGGTCTGGTGCTGAACGACGACGGCACCACGACCACCAGCAATTTCAGCTCTGTCGTGCTGAATTTCGAGAATGTGATCGGCAATGCCGGCGCCAATGCGCTGACCGGCAACTCGGCTGCGAACATGCTCGACGGCCGCGATGGCAATGACACGCTGAGCGGGATGGCGGGCAATGACACGCTGCTGGGCGGCGCAGGCGATGACAGCCTGTCGGGCGGCACCGGCGAGGACAGCCTGTCGGGCGGCACCGGCAATGACACCGCCGCGGGCGGCGATGGCAATGACACGATCCTGGGCGGGGACGGCGCGGACAGCCTGTCGGGCGATCTGGGCGATGACCGGATCGAGGGCGAGATCGGCGCCGATACGCTGTTTGGCGGCGCGGGCAATGACACGCTGCTGGGCGGCGCGGATGCGGACAGCCTGTCGGGCGATGCGGGCAATGACACGCTCGATGGCGGGACGGGTAACGACACGCTGAACGGCGGGGATGGCAACGACACGCTACATGGCGGCGCGGGCGCGGACAACCTGTCGGGCGGCGCGGGCATGGATTACGCCGATTACACCGACAGCGGCGCGGGGGTGGATGTGAACCTCGCCGCGGGCACGGGATCGGGCGGCGATGCGGCGGGCGACTCGCTCTATGGCATCGACGGGATCTATGGCTCGGGTTATGACGACACGCTGACCGGGTTCAACTCCGAGGTGACCTCGGGCCCTGACGCCTATACCAACGTCTTCTACGGCTATGGCGGCAACGATTCCATGGATGGCGCCGGGGGCTCGGACAGCCTCTATGGCGGGGATGGCAATGACACGGTGCTGGGC
>JACXUS010000257.1 GCA_014763785.1 Sphingomonadales bacterium
ACCACCGCGGCCGAGCGCGACGCCGCCCGCGCCGCGCCCGCTGCCGCCGACACCCGCCTCGGCACCACGATCGCCAGCCTCGGCGACCCGACCGAAGCTGGCTTCTGGCTGAAAACTGGCCTCGTCACCGCCCCCGCCAAGGGCCGCGCCGTGCTGCCCGCCACCGGCGCCTCGGTCGCGCTCGATCTGATCCCCTCGGGCGGAGTGCCAGGCGCAGGCTCGCAGATGTCGCTGCCCGCGCTGCGGTTGTTGGGCGTCGGCCTGACCGACCTGCCCGAGGTCGAGGTCTATCGCCAGTGAACCGCCTGCTGCGCGCGATCGACCTGCCGCCGCTCTGGCTTGCGCACTTTGCCGCCGCGGGCTGGGGCGTGGCGCAGATCGTGCCCGTGGCGCTGCCCGGCGGCGGGCTTGTAGGGCGCGCGCTGGTCGGGGTCGGCCTTGCGCTGATGGCGACTGCCGCGGCGCAGATGGTCGCGCGCCACACCACCTTCATTCCGCGCCGCGACCCGGCGGCGCTGGTTACCGGCGGCGTCTTTGCGCTGTCGCGCAACCCGATCTATCTGGCCGATGCGCTGGTGCTGAGCGGCCTTCTGATCTTGTGGCAAGGCGTTCTGGCGCTGCCACTGGTGCCCGCCTTCATGGCCCTGATCACCCGCCGCTTTATTCTGGGCGAGGAGGCCCGCATCGCGGCCCATTTCGGCGCCGACTATGCCGCATATTGCAGCCGCACAAGGCGCTGGCTGTAAGCCGCCTGCGACGAAAGGACTGATCCCGCGGGCGCTTGCTTGATCGGCGGGTCAATCTATTGATTTAAAATGGCAAAATCGCCCCCTGCCACGGTGTGCCGCGGTATACCAAGGCCGCGCCGCAGCGCAGCGACCGTTTTCCAAGGATTTCGTGGTCCAAGGCGCTTGTGAAACATTATTGCGCAATGCTAAACGAAATCCGCCACGTTTCGTGTCCCCGGGCTGAAATTGGTCCCGGGGCGATCATGGGAGAGACAAAAGTGAAAATCGGCGCTCCGAAGGAGATTTTCGAGGGAGAAGCGCGCGTCGCGATGACCCCCGAATCCGCGCTGCAGCTGCAGAAGCTGGGACATCAATGCTATATTCAGGCGGGCGCAGGCCATGCCGCGGGGTTTGAGGACCCGGCCTATGAAAAGGCCGGCGTCACCATCGTGCCGAGCGTCGAGGCGCTCGTCGAGGCGGTGGATTTCGTGGTCAAGGTGCGGCCCCCCGTGGACAGCGAAATCGCGCTGCTCAATTCGGGCAAGACGCTGATTTCCTTCTTCTATCCGGCGCAGAATGCTGAGCTGCTGGAGGCCGCCAAGGCCACCGGCGCCAGCGTGATCGCGATGGATATGGTGCCGCGCATCTCGCGCGCGCAGAAGATGGATGCGCTCAGCTCGATGGCCAATATCTCGGGCTACCGGGCGGTGATCGAGGCGGGCAACAACTTCGGCCGCTTCTTCACGGGCCAAGTGACCGCCGCCGGCAAGGTGCCGCCCGCCAAGGTGCTGATCGTCGGCGCCGGTGTGGCAGGTCTGGCCGCGATCGGGACCTCGACCGCGCTCGGGGCCATCACGTATGCCTTTGACGTGCGGCCCGAAGTGGCCGAGCAGATCGAATCGATGGGCGCCGAATTCGTCTATCTCGATTTCGAGGAAGCGGCGCAGGACGGCGCGGCGACGGGCGGCTATGCGGCGCCCTCCTCCCCCGAGTTCCGCGAAGCCCAGCTGAAGAAATTCCGCGAACTCGCGCCCGATATGGATATCGTGATCACCACCGCGCTCATTCCAGGGCGCGATGCGCCGAAGCTCTGGCTGGCCGATATGGTCGCGGCGATGAAGCGCGGCTCGGTCGTCGTGGACCTTGCCGCCGAGCGCGGCGGGAACTGCGACCTGACGGTGAAGGATGAGAAGATCGTCACCGAAAACGGCGTGACCGTGGTCGGTTACACCGATTTCCCGAGCCGGATGGCGGCGCAGTCAAGCCAGCTTTACGCGACCAACATCCGCCACATGATCACCGATCTGACGCCCGGCAAGGATGGCGTGATCAACCACAACATGGAAGATGACGTGATCCGCGGCGCGACCGTGGTGCATCAGGGTGCGGTGACCTATCCGCCGCCGCCGCCCAAGATCGCCGCCATCGCCGCGCAAAAGCCCAAGGAAAAGGCCAAGGAGCTGACGCCCGCCGAGATCAAGGCGCGCGACCATGCCGCCTTCGTCAAGCAGACCCGCGACCAGATCCTGATGCTGGGCATCGGCGGTGCGATCCTGCTGGGCGTGGGCCTTGTGGCGCCGGCGAGCTTCATGAGCCACTTCATCGTTTTCGCGCTGAGCTGCTTCGTCGGCTTCCAGGTGATCTGGAACGTCTCGCACAGCTTGCACACGCCGCTGATGGCGGTGACGAACGCGATCAGCTCGATCATCATTCTGGGCGCGCTGATGCAGATCGGCTCGGACAGTTTCCTCGTGATCGTGCTGGCGGCGCTGTCGGTCTTCATGGCGGGCATCAACATCTTCGGCGGCTTCATGGTCACGCGGCGCATGCTCGCGATGTTCCAGAAGTCGTAAGCGGGGGAAAGAGCAATGGAATTCGGTTTCACCACGGCCGCCTATGTCGTTTCGGCGGTCCTGTTCATCCTCTCGCTCGGCGGCCTTTCGGGGCAGGAAAGCGCGAAGCGCGCGGTCTGGTATGGCATTGTCGGCATGGCGCTGGCGGTGGCGGCGACGCTGGTCGGCCCCGGCAAGGGGCTGTGGCTGCTGTCGGTCCTTCTGATCGCGGGCGGTGGCCTGATCGGCTGGATCGTCGCGAAGAAGGTCCAGATGACCGAGATGCCGCAGCTGGTCGCGGCGATGCACTCGCTGGTGGGTCTCGCGGCAGTCTTCGTCGGCTACAACACCCATATCACCATGGGTCAGGTCTGGGACATCATCGTTCAGCATCATGACACGGGCGTCCTGCCCGCCGCCTATGAGGAGCTGTCGGGCTTTGCCAAGATCGTTGCGCATAAGTCGATGGTCGAGATCTCGATCCTCAAGGTCGAGACCTTCCTCGGCGTGTTCATCGGGGCTGTGACCTTCACCGGCTCGGTCATCGCCTTCGGCAAGCTGGCGGGCAAGATCACCTCGCAGGCGAAGAAGCTGCCGGGCGGGCATCTGCTCAATGCGGGTGCGGCGCTGGGCTCGCTCATTCTGCTGGTGATCTATGTGCAGGGCGGTGGCGCCGGGGCGCTGATCGCGATGACGCTTCTGGCCTTCTTCATCGGCTATCACCTGATCATGGGCATCGGCGGCGCCGACATGCCGGTGGTGGTGTCGATGCTGAACAGCTATTCGGGCTGGGCCGCGGCGGCGATCGGCTTCAGCCTTGGCAACGATCTTCTGATCGTGACCGGCGCGCTGGTGGGCTCTTCGGGGGCGATCCTGAGCTATATCATGTGCAAGGCGATGAACCGCTCGTTTGTCTCGGTGATCTTGGGCGGCTTTGGCGGCACCACCGGTCCGGCGATGGAGGTCGAAGGCGAGCAAATCGCGATCGACGCCGCGGGCGTGGCCGATGCGCTGAACGAGGCCGACAGCGTCGTCATCGTCCCGGGCTATGGCATGGCCGTGGCACAGGCGCAGAACGCGGTGTCGGAGCTCACCTCGATGCTGCGGGGCCGTGGCAAAACCGTGCGCTTCGCGATCCACCCGGTTGCGGGCCGTCTGCCGGGGCATATGAACGTGCTTCTGGCCGAGGCGAAGGTCCCCTATGACATCGTTCTGGAGATGGACGAGATCAACGAGGACTTCCCTGAGACCGACGTGGTCATCGTGATCGGCTCGAACGACATCGTGAACCCGGCGGCGCAGGACGATCCGAACAGCCCCATCGCCGGGATGCCGGTGCTGGAAGTGTGGAAGGCCAAGCAGGTCTTCGTGTCGAAACGCGGTCAGGGCACCGGCTATTCGGGGATCGAGAACCCGCTGTTCTACAAGGAAAACACCCGGATGTTCTACGGCGATGCCAAGAAATCGCTGGAAGAGCTGCTGCATCTGATCCGGATGTAAGCGCGTCTTGCAGGCCAAGGAAAAGCCCCGCCAAACGGCGGGGCTTTTTCATCTTGGGCGCAGAACCGGGTGCTGCATCGGGGGCAGGGGGGCGGGCCGCGCAGCCC
>JACXUS010000258.1 GCA_014763785.1 Sphingomonadales bacterium
TGGATGGCTTCGGCGGGCTGGGCGAGGACGAAGACCTGCCGCCGCTCAAGATCGCCGGATCCCAGCCCGCCCAGATCGCCAAGCCCGCCCAGATCGAGCGGCGCGAGATCGGCGCCCTCGGGCGGATCATAGGCCGCGGCATGCGGATCACCGAGCCGGCCGATCGAGGGCAGCGCGGCGGTCTGCGCCCCAAAGGGGCTTTCGCCCGCGGAAAATTCCGACAGCTTCTTGGGCTTGGCGCGGGGCGCGGGGGCCTCGGTCATCTCGGGCTCTTCGCTGTCTTCCTCGATCAGGCGCACCGCCCGGAACCCGCGATGCTGCCCGAGCCGCGCAAGCGAGATCCGCCGCCGTTCCCCGGCCTCGAGCGTCAGCCGCTCCAGACTGTCCATCGGGATCGGAATATCCATCCCCACCTGCAGCCCGAGCACCGCCGAGAGCGGCAGCGTCACCCGGTGCAGCACGGCATGCAGCGATGCCTGGGTCGCCAGAACCGAGCGTTCCATCGCCGAACTCCAGTCCGCCGCGGCGCGGGCGGCCTGCTCGGCCTCGGCCTCAGCCCCCGTCCCGGCCCCGCTCCCGGCCATGCCGGCCGCGCCAAGGGCGCCCTGAGCTGCGCCGCGAATGCCGCGGCCCTGCGCCGGCACCGCCCAGATCAGATGACCGATCCGGCCGCCACCGGGACCCAGCTCCATCTCGATCTGCCAGACGCGATAGGAAATATCCTCGAGCATGAGGCCAAGCGGCCGCGGATCGTCGAGATAAGAGGCATAGCGGAAGCCCCCCGCCCAGACCGCAGCCTCGGTCCCGGCCAAGGCGGTCTCGAGCCCGATCAGCATCGCATCGACGAAGTCCGCCGCCATCGCCGCATCGATCCGGGTCGGGCGGCGCGGCGCGGGGGGGACCTTGGCCAGTTGCCCCATCGTCTGCGCCTCGATCAGCGCCGAAAGCGTATCGGGCGGCAACGCAACCAGCCCGAGCCCGTCCGCAGGCCCCTCGATCACCGCCAGAAGCGACAAGTCCGGCAACAATTCGGGCAGATCGGCCAGCGTCATGCGGCTTTCGCGCGCGGTCCCGACGCGCAGCGCCAGACCGAACCGATCCTGCGCGAGCTTCGCCAGGACCTGACCGATCGCCCGATCGGGGGTGAGCGGTGCAGCATCGGGGGCGGGGCGTCCTGCCTCTGCCTTTCTGCGCAGCACCGTGTGAACCTGCTCTGTCGTCATACGATCCGTTCCCGCGCCGTTCTTGCGCTCACTGGAAAGGAATCGCAGATCGAGGTTTACAAATCATTGATCACGCCCGGGTTTTTTACCCTTTTTCGCGGGCCAGCCCTTAACCCGCCTCGCGCCGCCGCAGCGGCAGTGTCACCCGGAAGGCCGCCCCCCCCTGCCCCGGCAGATAGTCGATCGTGCCGCCCAGATTGGCCATGATCTCGCGGCAGATCGCAAGGCCAAGCCCCGCGCCGCCCGCCTTTGACGTGTCGGTCAGCCGCGCGAATTTCTCGAAGATCAGCGCCTGCTGCGCCTTGGGGATGCCCGCGCCGTTGTCGATGAAGTCGATCTGCACCCGGCCGCCGCGCTTCTTCACCTCGATGCGCAGCACGGCACGCTCGGCCGCGCAATATTTCCGGGCGTTGGAAATCAGGTTGATGAAGACCTGCACCAGCCGGTCGGTATCGGTGAAGACCGCGACATGTTCGGCGGGGAAATCGCGCTCGATCCGGAAGGCGCGCTCGGGGCGCGTGGACGAAGCCGCCTGCGCCGCGCGGCTGATCAGATCATGCAGGTTCGCCACGCCAATATCGAGCTGCACCCGCCGCGCCTCGAGCACGCTCAGATCCAGCAGATCATCCAGAAGCCGGGTCAGCCGCCGCGCCTCTTCGTGAATGATTTCGGCATATTGCGCGCGCATCGCCTCGGGCAGGTCGGGCTCCATCAGGATCTCGGAAAAGGCGCGGATCGAGGTCATCGGGGTGCGCAGCTCGTGGCTGATCTGGCCAAGGAAGGCGTCCTTCTGCACGCTCAGCTCCTTGAGCTTGGCATTGACCTCGCCCAAGGCGCGGGCGGTGCGGGCGAGCTCTTCGGATTTCGCCTCGAGCGCGGCGGAATGGCCCTTGATCTCGGCCGCCTCGCCCGCCACCGCGATCAGGTCCTGCACCGAGACCGAAGCCCCCCCGGTCAGCTGCGCGATCATCGCATGCGCGGTCGCAGCCCCCACCGAACCCGCCAGCTGGCGCTCAAGCCGGGCCAGAAAATCCGGCGTCGGGTCGGGCAGGAAGCCGCCCTTGCCCTGCCCCGCGGCCTGCGCCTGAAAGAAGCGCTGCGCCTCGTCGGGGCCCAGAATGCGCTGCGCCATGGAGAGAAGGTCCTCGGCCTCGGCCTGCCCGCGCATCCAGCCGCGCGCGCCCGGCGCCTGATCGAAGACATTGACGAAGGCCACGCCCTGCAGCCGCTCCATCGGGCCCGGGAAAGAGGTGATCGAGAACAGGAAAAACAGCGTGGTATTGATCAGGAGCGACCAGAAGAGCGCATGCAGAAGCGGATCGAGCCCGGCGATCCCAAACAGCGCATGCGGCCGCAGCCAGCCAAGGCCCAGCGGCCCCTCGGCCATGATCGCGGGGGAAATCAGCCCGGTCTCGCCAAAGCTGGGCAGAAAGAGGCAGTAAAGCCAGATCACAAAGCCCGCGATCAGCCCGGCCATCGCGCCCCGCCGCGTGGCGCCGCGCCAGAAGATGCCGCCCAGAAGCGCGGGCAGCACCTGTGCGGCGCCGACAAAGGCAATCAGCCCGATCGCCGCCAGCGCCGCCGACCCGCCCGACAGCTGATAATAGCTGTAGCCCATCGCCAGAACGAGCGCGATCGACAGCCGCCGCGCCGTCAGCACCAGCCCGCGCACATCGCCCGGCACCGCCCCGCCACGGTGGCGCAGCCGCAGCCACAGCGGCGTAACGATATGGTTCGACACCATCGTCGCCAGCGCAATCGCCGCCACGATCACCATCGAGGTTGCGCTCGAAAACCCGCCCAGAAACGCCAAGAGCGCCAGTTTCCCCTGCCCCTCGGACAGCGGCAGCGTGAGGACGAACAGATCGGGGTTGGCATCGGGCGGCATCCGCTCGAGCCCGATCACCGCGATCGGCACGACAAACAGGCTCATCAGCATCAGATAGGCCGGGAAGGCCCAGCTGGCGGTCGCCAGATGCCGCTCGTCCACATTCTCGACCACCAGCACCTGAAACATCCGCGGCAGCGTCAGCACGGCGGCGGCGGCGACGAAGGTGAGCCCGGCAAAGCGCCCCGGCTGCAGGTCCCATTCCGCAATCGCCGAGCGGTCGATCCGCGCCAGCAGGTCCGCGGGGCCCTCGCCGATGCCCCAGACCACGAAGATGCCGACCGCCACGAGGGCCACGAGCTTCACCACCGCCTCGAGCGCGATGGCGGTGACCACGCCGTGGTGACGCTCGTTCGCGTCAAGGTTGCGGGTGCCGAAAAGGATGGTGAACAAGGTCAGCCCCGCCGCGATCCAAAGCGCGGTCGCCCCCTGATCGGGCAGCGCCCAGCCCTCGGGGGTGTCGGCGGCAAAGACCCCGAAGCTGAGCGTAACCGATTGCAATTGCAGTGCAATATAGGGGGTGGCCGAGGCCACCGACATCAGCGTGACGATGACGCCGAGCGTGTTCGACTTGCCATAGCGGCTGGAAATCAGATCGGCGATCGAGGTGACGCGCTGCACCCGGCCGATCCGCACCAGCTTGCGCAGCACCCACCACCAGCCGATGAAGACCAGCGTCGGGCCAAGGTAGATCGTGACGAATTCCAGCCCCGAACGCGCCGCATAGCCGACCGCGCCGTAAAACGTCCAGGCGGTGCAATAGATCGACAGCGAGAGCGTATAGACGATCGGGCGGCGCAGGAAATTCAGCCGCCCCGCGCGGGCGCGACGCTCGGCCACGAAGGCGACCGCAAAGAGCACGATGACATAGCCGAGGCAGACCGCGACAAGGATATCGAAGGGCACGTCAGCGGCCTCGCGTCGGGGGCTCGGGGGCGGGTGTGTCGGGCGCCGCCTCGGGCCGGGCCGCGGCGCGCGCGCGCGCCAATGCGGCGCCGGTGGCAGAATCG
>JACXUS010000042.1 GCA_014763785.1 Sphingomonadales bacterium
CCCCATCACCCCGCCTCAGTGGCCCAGGATCTGGCTCAGGAACAGCTTGGTGCGTTCCGATTGCGGGTTGTGGAAGAAGTCATGCGGGTTGTTCTGCTCGACTATCTGCCCTTGATCCATGAAGATGACCCGGTTCGCCACGGCCTGGGCAAAGCCCATCTCGTGCGTCACGCAGAGCATCGTCATCCCCTCTTCGGCGAGCTGGATCATCGTATCCAGCACCTCCTTGATCATCTCCGGATCGAGCGCCGAGGTCGGCTCGTCGAACAGCATGATCCGCGGCCGCATGCACAGCGAGCGCGCGATCGCGACCCGCTGTTGCTGCCCGCCCGACAACTGCCCGGGATATTTCAGCGCCTGATCGGGGATCTTCACCTTCTCGAGGAAATACATCGCCGTTTCCTCGGCTTCCTTCTTCGGGATCTTGCGCACCCAGATCGGCGCAAGGGTGCAGTTTTCCAGAATCGTCAGATGCGGAAACAGGTTGAAGTGCTGGAACACCATCCCGACCTCGGAGCGCACCTTGTCGATATTCTTCAGGTCGCTCGTCAGCTCGGTCCCGTCCACCACGATCTTGCCCGACTGATGCTCCTCCAGCCGGTTGATGCAGCGGATCATCGTCGATTTCCCCGAGCCCGAGGGCCCGGCGATGACGATCCGCTCACCGCGGTTCACCGTCAGGTTGATGTCACGCAGGACGTGGAACTGGCCATACCATTTGTTCATGGCCTCGATCTGGATGGCGACCTCGTCGCTGACCTGCATATGGCTGCGGTCGATGTCACGTTCGAAATGCGGCTCCGTCATGGGTCGCTCCTTACCGGTGGTCGCGCTTCAGCTTGCGCTCGAGATACATGGCGTAGCGCGACATGCTGAAGTTCAGGATGAAGAAAATGGCGCCGACGAAGATGAAGTGCTCCCAATAGGTGCCCTTCCAGGCGAAATCGGCGCGGATGAAGTCGGGAATGCCCTTGAGCGGGTCGAACAGGCCGACGAAGGTCACCAACGTCGTATCCTTGAACATCCCGATGAAGGTCGAGACGATGCCGGGGATACTGATCTTCAGCGCCTGCGGCAGGATGATCAGCCGTTGCGCGCGCCAGTAATCCAGCCCGAGCGCATCGGCCGCCTCATATTGCCCGCGCGGCAGCGCCGCGAGGCCGCCGCGGATCACCTCGGCGATATAGGCCGCGGCGAACAGCGTCACGAGGATCATCACCCGCAGGATGATGTCGAAGTTGGTGCCCGGCGGCAGGAAGTAGTTCAGAAGCAGCGAGGCCACGAACAGAAGCGTGATCAGCGGAACGCCGCGGATGAACTCGATGAACATCACCGAGAAGCTCTTGATCAGGAACATATCCGACTGCCGCCCCAGCGCGAGGATGATCCCCAAGGGCAGCGACAGCGCAATGCCCCCCGCGCCGATGGTGATCGCCAGCAGGAAGCCGCCGAAGCGGTCCGAGGCGACAGGTTCAAGCCCGATCGGCAGGGCCTGGGTCAGCACCGCGTCGATCGGCCCGACCGCATAGAGCCAGAACAGCACCGGCACCACGATGCCCGCCGCCATGCCCAGCAGCACGCTCTGGCCGCCCAGCGTCTTGATCAGCGCAAAGCCGAGGCCGAAGCCCACCGCGATCATCGCGATCGGCCAGACCGAACCGCCCCACAAAAGCCAGATCGCCAGCAGCGGGAAGGCAAGGCTGAAGATCAGCATCTGCCGCGGCAGCTGGGTGAACAGCACCGGCGCCACTGCCAGAAACAGCCCGAGGAAGACCGCAATCGGCCGCCAGTAGAGTTCGGGCGGATAGAAGCCGAACAGGAACTGGTGCCAGCGCTCGTTGATCACCGCCCAGCAGGCCCCGGAGGCGCCTTCGCCCCAGCGCTCGGCGATGATCGTGCGGCACTCGGCCATGGAATTGGCGCTCCAGACCCCGTGGCGGAACCACGGATAGAAATGCGTGACCAGCCAATAGACGACGGCCAGCCCGAGCAGCGTCAGAACCGTGTTGAACCAGCCCGCGAACAGGTTTTCGCGCAGCCATTTGACCGCCCCAGATTGCTGATTCGGGGGCTCCATCTGCGGCAGCATCGTGTCGCGGACGAAGGCGGTGGATTGGGCGTGGGTCTCGCTCATCTCAGCGCTCCTTCAGCTTCACGCGGCTGTTGAAGACGTTCATCAGCCCCGAAATGGTCAGCGAAATCGCCAGATAGATCAGCATCATCAACAGGATGGCTTCCAGCTCTCGGCCGGTCTGGTTCAGCGTGATGCCGCCCAGCGTGCCGCGCAGATCCATATAGCCCACCGCAATCGCCAGCGACGAGTTCTTGGTCAGGTTCAGATATTGCGAGATCAGCGGCGGCACGATCACCCGCAACGCCTGCGGCAGGATCACCAGCCGCATCGTGCGGTTCGGGCGCAGCCCGAGCGCAAAGGCGGCCTCGGTCTGGCCCTTGGAAATCGCCAGAATGCCGGCGCGCACGATTTCGGCGATGAAGGCCGCCGTGTAGAGCGTCAGCCCCGCCCAGAGCGCGACAAAGGCGTTCGAGACATTGGTTCCGCCGGTGAAGTTGAAGCCCTTGAGCGTCGGCGCCACCAGATGCCCGCCAAGCGCCACGAAGACCGCCAGCACCGGCACGAACAGGATTAGCAGGCTCTTCCACCAGGTTACGGGGCGCACCCCGGTCGCCTCCTGCACGCGGTTCGCGCCCGCGACCAGCCGCCGGTTCACCCAGATCGAGCCGATCAGCGCCAGCGCCAGCGCGAGGAAATTCAGCGAGATCGGCATCAGCGCCGTGTCGATCGCGCCAAGGCTGCGCTCGAACTGCACCGCCGGGATCGCGGTATAGCGGTTGGTGAAGGCCACCGAATCGAACAGGATCATGCTCGCCCCGGCCTCGCCGGTCGCGGGATTGATCTTGTAGGCGTTCGGGCCCGGCGTCGCCTCGGTCAGAAGCGCGATGCAGACCAGAATCCACAGCAGGACCGGGATGTTGCGGAACATCTCGACATAGGCGGTCATCAGCCGCCCGACCAGCCAGTTCTTCGACAGCCGCAGCACGCCGATGATCACCCCGAGCACCGTCGCCGCCGCGCAGCCAAGGATCGACACCCACAGCGTGTTGATCAACCCCACCAGCATCGCCCGCGCATGGGTGTTGTCATTGGTATAGGGAATCAGCTGCTGACCGATGTCATAGCCCGCCCGATTGCTCAGGAAGGAGAAGTTGAAATCCTTGCCGAGCTGGTTGAGGTTCTGGATCGTGTTGTCCACGAGCCACGCAGCCCCCGCCATCACAATGCAGAAGACGAAGATCTGGATTGTCAGGGATCGGTAGCGCGTGTCGTAAATAAGCTGACTGAGCCGGAACCCGCGGTCCGGCGCATCGGTGGCACTGGTCATTTGTTTTCCCCTGTTCCCGTCACGCGGTCCGGGCTTTGGCCCATGGTTTCGGGGATCTCCCCCCGCGCGCAGGTTGTTCTTGATAAGGTCGGGGGCGCGATCCGCTCGCGCCCCCGGGGTCTCTTAGCGGAAGGGCGGCGCGTAGAGCAGCCCGCCTTGGGTCCATTGTGCGTTCAGACCGCGCGCCAGCGCGATCGGGGTCGATTCGCCGATGGTCGCCGCGAAGATCTCGCCATAGTTGCCGCCAGCCTTGATCGCGCGCACGGCCCAATCCTTGTCGAGGCCGGTCATCGCACCAAGGTCACCCTCGACGCCCAGCAGACGGTTGATCTCCGGGTTCTCGGTGCCCTTCGCCAGCTCGTCGATATTGGCCGAGGTCACGCCATATTCTTCGGCCGCGATCAGCGCGTTCAGCGTCCAGCGGACGATATCGGCCCATTCGCTGTCGCCATGACGCACGGCCGGCCCGAGCGGCTCTTTCGAGATGATCTCGGGCAGGATGATGTGGTTTTCCGGATCGGCAAAGGCGGCGCGGGTCGCAGCCAGACCCGAGGCGTCGGTGGTATAGGCGTCGCAAGCCCCGGCCAGATATTGCTGCTCACCCTCGGCGTTGCTGTCGATGGTGATCGGCTGATAGCTCATGTTGTTGGCTTTGAAGTAGTCGGCCAGGTTCAGCTCGGTCGTGGTGCCGGTCTGGATGCAGACCGAGGCGCCGTCGAGTTCCTTGGCCGAGGTCACGCCCGATTCCTTGCGGACCATGAAGCCCTGACCGTCGTAATAGTTGACGCCGACGAAATCGAGTTTCAGGTCGGTATCGCGCGAGAAGGTCCAGGTCGAGTTCCGGGCCAGCATGTCGATTTCGCCCGAGGCAAGGGCGGTGAAGCGGGTCTGACCGGTGGTCGGAACATATTTGACCTTGGTCGCATCGCCCAGCACCGCGGCCGCAACGGCCTTGCACAGCGCCACGTCGAAGCCCGACCAGTTGCCGTTCGCATCCGGCGCGGCAAAGCCGACGAGGCCGGTGTTCACGCCGCAGTTCAGCTCGCCGCGCGCCTTCACGTCTTCCAGCGTGGTGGCGCCCGCGATGCCCGCCGTCAGGGCCGCACCCGCGAGCGTGCCGAAGAATACGGATTTTTTCATGTTTACCTCTTCCTGAGTTGCCGCCCCTGTGGGTGGGCGGTTTTGTCAGCCCTTCGCGGGCCTCGCCTATGAGGTTTATCCCCAGTCCGCAAAGTTTGCGCTATCTGCTCAAAAAAGGTCAAGGCAACTTTCATGCCTGCCCCTGGGTCACCTGCCCGGATAACGGGCAGATGACGGATTCTTCGCCGCAGCCGGGGCGGTTCCGAATCCTCAGCTGTGCGCGAGCTGCCAGAATCGCTCCGCCGCCAGAAGCGCCTCGCGCTTGAGCGCGGCTTGCTCTGCGGCCTCTTCATCGGCGCCCCATTGCTCGATCTGCCAGGTCTCGTCGATCCGCGCCAGATCCCAGGCCTCGGCCGCGCCAAGCGCCCCTTCGGCCACCGCCAGCCCCAGCACCAGCGAGCCGGTGATCCCCACCAGATCGTGCAGCGCCGCCAGTTCGAACGGGTCCATCGCCGCCACGCGCGCCCGCAGCGCCGCCAGCGCCTCGGGCGGCTGCGCCACCGGGATCACGCCAACCGTCACCACCAGCCGCGCGCCATATTGCGCCGCCGCCCAGTCGAGCCAGCCATCCCATGCGGCCGATTGCCGCGCGATCAGCTCTTCGGGGGCTTCTGCCCGATAACAGAGCAGATCCGTGCCGCCATATTCGGCGATCAGCTCGGCCACCTCGGCCTGCTGCGCGCGCACCTTGTCGATCGCGGCATTGGCGGCGCGGGTCACGGGCATCGTCTCGGGGGCGATCTTCTCGTCCTGCGCGTCCCATTCCGCGGCAATCGCCTGCGCCAGCGCAAGGCTCGGCACCATCAGCGGCGCCTTGGCGGGGGTGCGCACCGGGCGGCCGCCCAGCACCACGCCATAGCCGCCCTCGGCCGCCACGGCCTCGGCCGCTTTCCAGAACCGTTTCGCGCTCCAGCCGCTCATGCCAGCCTCTCCTCCAGCGCCGCTTCCAGCGCGGCGAAATCCTCAACCAACCGCCCCGCCCCGGCCGCGACCAGATCGCCCACCGGGTGATAGCCCCAGGCCACCCCGATCGTCGCCACGCCCGCGGCGCGGCCCATCTCGATGTCATAGCTCGTATCGCCGATCATCACCGCGTCGCAGGCCGCAACGCCGGTCTCGGCCAGCGCGGTCAGCACCATCGAGGGATGCGGCTTCGAGGGGTGATCATCGGCCACCTGCCGGGTCACGAAGAGCCCGTCGAGCTCGTGATGCGCGATCAGCGCGTCAAGGCCGCGGCGCGATTTGCCGGTGGCCACGCCCAGAACCAGATCCTCGCGCGCGGCCAGCCGGTGCAAGAGATCGGCCGCCCCGGGGTAGAGCGGCGCCGCCTCGACCTTGCGATGGGCCATGTAGCTTTGCTTGTAATAGGCGACGATTCGGTCCTGCACCTCGGGCGGCTGATCGGGCACCAGCCGCGCCACCGCCTGCGGCAGCGAGAGGCCCACAATCGACAGGATCGCGGCGCGCGGCGGCACCGGCAGACCAAGCTCGGCAAAGCCGTAATCCATCGCCGCACAGATCTGCGCCTGACTGTCGGAGATCGTGCCGTCCACGTCGAAGATCACAAGCTTCATGCGAGGTCCTCGAACGGGTCCGCGGGCACGTCATTCTCGCCCCAGCCGAGCGTCTTCCACGTCCGCTTCATATGGTAGGGCAGCGGCGCGGTCACCGTCACGCGTTTCTTGGTGATCGGGTGATCGAAGGCGATCTGGCGGGCATGCAGATGCAGCTTGCGGCTGATCTCACCACCCAGCTGCGCGCCCCAGCCATCGCCCAGGTTTTCCTGGCTAGAGCCACCATATTTGCCATCGCCCACGATCGGATGGCCGATCTCGGCCATATGCGCGCGCAGCTGATGGGTGCGCCCGGTGATCGGCACCAGCGCCATCCACGCGGCCCGGGTGCCGAGCGCGTCGAGCACGGCATAATCGGTCGTGGCGCGTTTCGCGTCGGGGAAGTCCTTGAGCTTGGCGGGATGGATGCAGACCATCTTCTCGCCCTCGCCGCCGCGGCCATGGCCCGGCGCCTTCATCAGCGCAAAGCGCACCGTGCCCATTTTCGGGTTCGGCACGCCCGCGACCGCCGCCCAATAGATCTTGCGCGTGGTCTTTAGCCGGAACGCTTCCGACAGCGCCCGCGCGATGCGGTCGGTGCGGGCAATGAGCAGCACCCCCGAAGTATCCTTGTCCAGCCGGTGGACCATCTTCGGCCGGTCCTTGTAGCCGAATTTCAGCGCATCCAGCAGGCCATCAACGTGGCGATCCCCCTGCCCCGAGCCGCCCTGCGAGGGCAGCCCCGGGGGCTTGTTCAGCGCGATGATATGCTCATCCTTCCAGAGCACGCAGGCCTGGATCATCTCCGCATCGCTGTCCGATATCCGCAGCCCGTCGCGGCGCTCGTCCGACCGGCGCAGGCTCTCGGTCGGGGCGACCGGGGGCACCCGCACCTCCATGCCGGGCGCGATGCGGGCATTGGCCTTGACCCGCCCGCCATCAACGCGCAGTTGCCCGGTGCGGCACATCTTTTCCACCGCGCCCTGCGTCAGCTGCGGGAATTTCTTCTTGAGCCAGCGATCGAGGCGCATTTCGCCCTCGTCCTCGGTGACCTTGATCATCTGCACAGAGCTCATGCGAAATACCCCCGCGCGAGCGCCATGCCCGCAAACAAGGCCGCCAGTGCCAGCACCACCGTGCCGATCACATAGGCCGCCGCCAGACCGAATTGCCCGCCCTCATAGAGCTTCGCCGCATCGAGCGAGAAGGCCGAAAAGGTGGTGAAGCCGCCCAGAACCCCGGTCATCAAAAGGGGCGCATAGCGGTTGCCCGATTTCTCGGCCAGCACCACGACCAGCACCCCCATCAGGAAGCTGCCGGCCACATTCACCACCATCGTCGCCGCCGGAAAGCCATGCCCCACCAGCCGCGGCATGGCCACGTTGACGAGATAGCGCGCGCTTGCGCCCAAGGCGCCGCCTAAGGCGACCGATAGCAGGTTCTGGATCATCCGCCCCTCATGCCACGCGGGCCGCGATTGTCAACCGCCGC
Organism: Sphingomonadales bacterium; assembly: GCA_014763785.1. Taxonomy (GTDB): domain Bacteria; phylum Pseudomonadota; class Alphaproteobacteria; order Rhodobacterales; family Rhodobacteraceae; genus Rhodobacter. The sequence continues at coordinate 7,586 of JACXUS010000042.1, forward strand.
GCTGCATGCGCAGCTTGGCGAACCAGTCAACGCGCTTCTTCAGCTCGCGTTCGAACCCGCGCTCGACGGGGCTGTAAAGCACCGGGCGCTTGATCGTTTCGGGGAAATAGTTCTGCCCCGAGAAGCCATCCTCGGCGTCGTGGTCATAGGCATAGCCCGCGCCGTAGCCCTGATCCTCCATGAGCTTCGTCGGCGCATTCAGGATATGCTTGGGCGGCGGTTCGGACCCCGAGCGCCGCGCCAGATCGCGCGCGGCCTTGTAGGCCACATAGCCCGCATTCGATTTCGGCGCGAGCGCCAGATAAATCACGGTCTGCGCCAGCGCGAGTTCGCCCTCGGGGCTGCCGATCCGCTCGTAAATCTCCCAAGCGTGCAGCGCATGGGTCTGCGCCTGCGGATCGGCCAGACCGATATCCTCGACCGCCATCCGCACGAAACGCCGCGCCAGATAGCGCGGGTCCTCGCCGCCCTCGAGCATCCGGGCAAACCAGTAAAGCGCGGCATCCGGGTCCGAGCCGCGCACCGATTTGTGCAAGGCCGAAATAAGGTTGTAATGCTCATCGCCCGACTTGTCGTATTTCGCCGCGCGCCGCATCAGCCGCTTGGACAGCTGTTCGGTGTCGAGCGGCTCAGCCACTTTCCACGCCGCCACCTGTTCGATCAGATTGAGCGCTGCGCGCCCGTCGCCGTCGGCCATTTCCAGCAAAGCCTCGCGCGCGGGCGCCTTGAGCGGCAGGGCGCGGCCAAGCTCTTTCTCGGCGCGTTGCGCAAGCAATTCGAGATCGGCGAGGCTGAGGCGTTCGAGCACGATCACCTGCGCGCGGCTCAGCACAGCGGCGTTCAGCTCGAAACTGGGGTTTTCCGTGGTGGCGCCGACCAGAAGGATCGTGCCATCCTCCATATGCGGCAGGAAGCTGTCCTGCTGCGCCTTGTTGAAGCGGTGGATCTCATCGACGAAAAGCAGCGTTCCGCGCCCCTGCGCGGCGCGCAGCTTGGCGGCGTCAAAGACCTTGCGCAGTTCCGGCACGCCCGAAAAGATCGCCGAGATCTGCACGAAGGCCCGATCGCTTCCCTGCGCCAGAAGCCGCGCGATCGTGGTCTTGCCGACGCCCGGCGGCCCCCACAGAATGATCGAGCCAAGCGAGCCGGCCGCCAGCATCGCGCCCAAGGGGCCATCGGGTCCCAGCACATGACGCTGCCCGATCACCTCCGAGAGGTGCTGCGGCCGGATCCGGTCCGCAAGCGGGCGATGCGCGGTCTCCGCGGCGGGCGCGGCGCCCGGCGCCCCGGGCGTGTCAAAAAGATCGGCCATAACCGTTCTCTATCACGCGCCGCGGCGCAGGTAAGCCCCCGGGCGGGCTCACATCATCCGGAATTCACGCGCCTTGCGGACCGCCTCGGAGGTGGTGCGCGCCTCAAGCCGGACCCGCGCCGATTTCAGCCGCGCCTTGAGCGCGCTTTCGGAAATCCCCAGCTTGGCCGCCGCCGCCGAATGCCGGTCGCCATTGGCGATACATTTCAGCGCCTCGACCTGCGCCTGCGTCAGCTCCGACGGCGGGGTGTTCACCTCGTGCAGGCGCTGCGCCAGCGCGCTGAACCGCGCCAGCTCGTCGTCCGAGAATTCGCGGTCGCCCCGGCCGATCGAAATGATCGAGCGCGACGAGATCGGCCCGCAAGAGGCCGTCGCGCCATAGTTCAGACCATGGCCCGCCGCCTGCTTGATCACGCCGAACGGGTCGGGCAGCGTGATCTCGGACCAGCGCGTGACGCCCGTGGTGCCGATCCCCCAGAACACAAGCGGATCGCGCAGATAATATGAGTTGTCATTGTAATGCCGCGACCAGGATTCAGAATAGGTGGTGTGGTAAATCAAGGGGGCAGCAAAACGGATGTGCAGCCCCATCGAGTATCCAAGTGGGGCCAGATCGGTAAGTTCGTTCAGCATTTCCGCCGTTGCGCGATTAAAAGACATATCTTTTTAGACAGTTGGGAGAGGGCTGCGTCAACTTTAAAGTGTGGATACCACGCACCGACTAAACTGCCCGTGCGGAAGCGGGTGGTCGCGACGCAAGGCTGCGCAAGACTTACGCATAACGTGCCGACAATTGCAAATTGCATCCTCCAAATGCGTCATCAGCATGGCAAAAATGCAAAATCCCGCCTGAAGAGGCGGGATTTCGTTGTTTTCAGCGCGATTGGCGAGCCGGGATTACTCGGCGGCTTCTTCCGCGGCCAGACGGGCCTTGTCGGCGGCGCCTTTGGCCGAGGTGTCGCGCTCGACGAATTCGATGATCGCCATCGGCGCCATGTCACCATAGCGGAAGCCGGCTTTCAGGACGCGGGTGTAACCACCGGCGCGCTCCTTGTAGCGGGGGCCGAGAACTTCGAACAGTTTCGCAACGTCCTTGTCCTCTTTCAGCATCGCCGCGGCCTGACGGCGGGCGTGCAGATCGCCGCGTTTGGCCAGCGTGATCAGTTTTTCGATGATCGGACGCAGTTCCTTCGCCTTGGGAAGGGTGGTCTTGATCTGTTCGTGCTCGATGAGCGAGCCGCACATGTTGGCGAACAGCGCCTTGCGGTGTTCATGGGTGCGGTTCAGGCGGCGGTAGCCACGGGCGTGACGCATGGGGTATCTCCGTAATTGCGTTTTGCTTTGTGTTGCGCCGCCTGCGTTGGACGGTGCGTCGTTGGGGCATGTGCCCATGGGTTCCCCGGCAGTCCGGGCATTGGTGGGGGGCGTTTAGACCACGCCCCCCGGATCTGTCAATCAGAACTGATCTTCGAACCGTTTCGCCAGATCTTCGATGTTTTCCGGCGGCCAGTCTTCGACTTCCATCCCGAGATGCAGGCCCATGCCCGAGAGCACTTCCTTGATCTCGTTGAGCGATTTGCGGCCGAAGTTCGGGGTGCGGAGCATCTCGGCTTCGGTCTTCTGGATGAGATCGCCGATATAGACGATGTTGTCGTTCTTGAGGCAGTTGGCCGAACGCACCGAAAGCTCGAGCTCGTCGACCTTTTTCAGCAGCAGCGGGTTGAATTCCAGCCCGTCGTCGGCGTCCTGCTTCGAGGCCGATTCCGGCTCGTCGAAGTTGACGAAGATGCCCAGCTGGTCCTGCAGGATGCGCGCGGCATAGGCCACGGCGTCCTCAGGCGTCAGCGAGCCGTCGGTCTCGATCTTCATGGTCAGCTTGTCATAGTCCAGAACCTGGCCTTCGCGGGTCGGCTGGACTTCGTAGGCGACCTTTTTCACCGGCGAATAGATCGCGTCGATCGCGATCAGGCCGATCGGCGCATCTTCGGGCTTGTTCTTGTCGGCCGCGACATAGCCCTTGCCGGTGTTCACGGTCAGCTCCATGAACAGATCGGCGCCATCGTCGAGGTGGCAGATCACGTGGTCCTTGTTCAGGACCTCGATGCCGTTCGATTCCGAGATATCGCCGCCGGTGACGACGCCCGGGCCCTTGGCCGAGATCGACAGCCGCTTCGGCCCTTCCACTTCCATCTTGAGCGAGATGCCCTTGAGGTTGAGGATGATGTCGGTGACGTCTTCACGCACGCCGGCCACGCTCGAGAACTCGTGCAGGACGTTGTCGATCTGCACCGAGGTGATGGCCGCGCCTTGCAGCGAGGACATCAGCACGCGGCGCAGCGCGTTGCCCAGCGTCAGACCAAAGCCGCGCTCCAGCGGTTCGGCGATGACGGTGGCCTGACGATGCGGGTCGTTGCCCGGCTTCACTTCAAGCTGCGTCGGCTTGATCAGTTCGGCCCAATTCTTGTGGATCATGCGCTCTGCCTCCATACTTGTTCCGGCCCCATGTCCCAAAGACCGGAACGCCCGAGGAAAATGCCAAAGGGGCCGGGCCGCGCAGGGCTTCCCCCACACGGCCCGACCCGGAAATCTGCGATCAGACGCGACGACGCTTCGGCGGGCGGCAGCCGTTGTGCGCGATCGGGGTCACGTCGCGGATCGACGTGATGGTCAGGCCGACGGCGGCCAGCGCGCGCAGCGCCGATTCACGCCCCGAACCCGGGCCCTGCACTTCGACGTCGACCGTTTTCAGGCCATGCTCTTGCGCTTTCTTGGCGGCGTCTTCGGCAGCCATCTGCGCGGCATAGGGGGTCGATTTGCGCGAGCCCTTGAAGCCCATGGTGCCCGAGGACGACCACGAAATGGCGTTGCCCTGCACGTCCGAGATCAGGATCTTGGTGTTGTTGAACGACGAGTTGACGTGAACCACGCCAGCAGCGATGTTCTTGCGCTCTTTGCGCTTAACGCGGGTTTTATCGCGAGCCATTATCTCACCCTCCCCTTATTTCTTCTTGCCGGCGATCGGCTTCGCCGGGCCCTTGCGGGTGCGGGCGTTGGTGTGGGTGCGCTGGCCGCGAACCGGCAGGTTCTTGCGGTGACGCAGGCCGCGGTAGCAGCCGAGGTCCATCAGGCGCTTGATGTTCATCGACACTTCACGGCGCAGGTCGCCCTCAACCGTCAGGTTGGCGTCGATATATTCGCGGATCGCGAGCACTTCGGCATCCGACAGCTCGTTCACGCGACGGGTCGCGTCGATGCCGACGGCTTCCACGATCTGGGTCGCGAACATCGGACCGATGCCGTGGATATATTGGAGGGCGATCGGGACGCGTTTCCCGGTCGGGATGTTGACGCCAGCAATACGTGCCAAAGCGTGCTTCCTTTCGTTGCGGTTCCGTAGCTCCAGAACCTTTTTTCACAACACCCGGGTGACCCGGGCCACTCAGACCCGATTCCGGCTACCGAAACGGGCGATTCTCATGCGAGACGCCGTGACCTAGTGGGATTTTCTCCCTTGGTCAAGCGCCATTCGCCTTATTGCAGCTGCTGGGTCAGGACGGCGTCGATCTGCCGCGCGACATCCTCGATCGGGGCAAGCCCATCGACCACGAAGAGATCGCCCGCATGATAGTAATAGCCGATCAGCGGCGCGGTGCTCTTGTAATAGGCGCGCAGCCGGTCGGCGAAAACCTCGGGGTTGTCATCGGGGCGCACCGGCTTGCCCGCGGCGCGGGCCTCGTCGGCGCGGCCAACGATCCGCGAGATCAGCGCCTCGTCATCAACCGCCAGCTGGATCACCGCGTCGAGCTTCTGGCCGATCTTGGCCAGGAGCGCGCCGAGCGCATCGGCCTGCGCCAGCGTGCGCGGGAAGCCGTCGAAGATGAAGCCATTGCCGCCGCCGGCCTTCAGCTTTTCCTCGATCAGGCCGATGACGATTTCATCGGTGACCAGATCGCCGCGATCCATCACCTCGGCCACGCGCTTGCCCATCTCGGTGCCCGAGCTTTTCGCCTCGCGCAGCATGTCGCCGGTCGAGAGCTGCACCATGCCCCGCTCGGCGACCAGCTTGCCCGCCTGCGTGCCCTTGCCCGCGCCCGGAGGTCCGAGCAAAATGATATTGGCCATTGCGATCCCCTCCGATCAGCGACGCGAGGGCGCCTTGCGGGCCCCGGATTTCCTCTTGCGAAGTTGCGATTTCTCGATCAGCCCTTCGTATTGATGGGCCAGCAGATGCGACTGGATCTGGTTGATCGTGTCCATCGTCACCGACACCACGATCAGCACCGAGGTGCCCCCGAAATAGAACGGGATCGCCAGCTGGCTGCGCAGGATCTCGGGCAGCAGGCAGACCGCCGCCAGATAGGCCGAGCCGATCACCAGAACGCGGGCCACGACGTAATCCAGATAATCCTCGGTCTTGCGGCCGGGCCGGATGCCGGGGATGAAGCCGCCCTGGTTCTTCAGGTTCTCGGCCACCTCGTCGGATTTGAACGCGACGTTGGCGGTATAGAAATAGCTGAAGAACACGATCATCGCCGTGAAGAACAGCAGATAGGCCGGCTGGCCGGGGCCGAAATAGGCCAGAATCACCGACATCACCGGCCCGGTCGAGGCGCCCGAGAAGGTCGAGATCGTGGTGGGCAGCAGCAAGAGCGAGCTGGCGAAGATTGCCGGGATCACGCCCGCCGGGTTCACCTTGATCGGCAAATGCGACGAGCCGCCGTCATAGACCTTCATGCCCACCTGACGGCGGGGATACTGGATATGGATCTTGCGCAGCGCGCGCTCCATGAAGACCACGAAGGCGATGACCGCGATCACCATGACGATCACGCCGAGGATCACCGGGGTCGAGATCGCGCCCGCCCGGCCCTGCTCGAGGAAGCTGACAAGGGCCGCGGGGATCTCGGCGACGATGCCGACGAAGATGATCAGCGAAACGCCGTTGCCGATCCCGCGGGCGGTGATCTGCTCGCCCACCCACATCAGGAACATCGTGCCGCCGACCAGCGTGATGACGACCGAGGCGAGGAAGAACGCGCCCGGATCATGGGCGAGGTTCCCGGCCTCGAGCGAGCGCGCAAGGCCGAGCGCCTGGAAGGTCGCGAGCGCCACGGTCGAATAGCGGGTGATCTGGTTGATCTTCTTGCGGCCCTGCTCGCCCTCTTTCTTCATCTGCTCGAGCGAGGGCACGAGCGCCGTCAGCAGCTGGATGATGATCGAGGCCGAGATATAGGGCATGATGCCGAGGGCGAAGACCCCCATCCGGCCAAGCGCGCCGCCGGTGAACATCGACAGGATGCCGCCAAGGCCCGCGCCCGCGCCCTCCATGAAGTCGCGCAGCGCCTGCGTGTCGATGCCCGGCACCGGGATATAGGTGCCCAGACGATAGATGATCAGCAGGCCGATCGTGAAGAAGATGCGTTGGCGCAGCTCGGTCGCCTTGCCCAGGGCGCCCCAGCTCAGGTTCGCCGCCATTTGCTCTGCAGCAGATGCCATATGCAGGTCTCTTTCATGCGAAGCGCCGCCAAACCGTTCCCCGGTCGGCGGCGCCTGGAAAACTGTTGCCTATGTAAGCGGGCCTGAGCCCGCCCACAACTGCTTATTCCGCAGCGGCGGCGGCAACGGTCAGCGTGCCACCGGCTTTCTCGACGGCCTCGATGGCCGATTTCGAGGCGCCGGTCACGTTCAGCGTGACCTTGGTGGTGATCTCACCCTTGCCGAGCACGCGGATACCGTCGCGCTTGTTGGTGGTCAGACCGGCCGCGACCAGCACGTCATCAGTGATGACCGCCGAAGCGTCCAGCTTGCCCGCGCCGATGAATTTCTCGATCAGGCCGAGGTTGACGACGGCGTATTCCTTGCGGTTCGGCTTGGTGAAGCCCCGCTTCGGCAGACGCCGATAGAGCGGCATCTGGCCGCCTTCGTAGCCGTTCAGCGCCACGCCCGAACGCGATTTCTGCCCCTTGATACCACGGCCAGCGGTCTTGCCCTTGCCCGAGCCCGGGCCGCGCGCGACGCGTTTGGCTTTCTTGGCGGCGCCCGCGTTGTCGCGGAGTTCATGCAGTTTCATGTCGCTTCTCCTTTGCCGGAAGATGCCCCCGGAAGCGAAACCGGAGCACACACGGCGTTTCTTGTTGATTCTCGTGGCCCGGATGGCCACCGGTGGCTTGTAGCGGGGATGGGGAATCCCTGCAAGAAATCATTCTGGATAGCGAGGCAGCCATGGCCGAATACCGCGACAACATCCGTGAACAAGTTTGGGAGGAGGCGGTCGTGCTATTTGCCACGTTTTCTCGTTTTGAGCACGCAATGAAGCGCTCGGGGTTCCTAAATAGCTCGGTAGTCAATGCGAAAGCAGAAGCAAATTGGGATACCTTCGCACAGAAGCTGGGCACGACCTTTCTGGACCAGTGCAAGAGTGCCCCAATGCTGGACGAGTTCTTCAAAGACCCGCCGCGCCTCCTCAAGGTTTCAGATACTAGTGTCAGGACCCATAAATCGACTTGAGGCTGCACGGGCTGCATGATTCAAGCTCCCAAACAGAGGGGGCATGATGAGCGGGCATTTCTGGTTGAC
>JACXUS010000259.1 GCA_014763785.1 Sphingomonadales bacterium
TCATTCGGGGCGGCGGGGTTGATCGTGCCGGGGGGGATGTTCATCGCTGCCTCTTGCTGCTGCCTCGCCCCCGGATATCGCCCCTGTGGCGGGGGCTTTCAAGGCATGGTTTCGCGCCCCGGCCGGGACCCGCCGCCTTACAGGCCGAAACCGCGCGCCAGCTCGCCGATATATCCCGACAGTCCCTCGACCCAGCGCGGCCCCGGCTGGCGCGCGCCGATCGTGGCGCTCAGGGGATCGGGCGCAGTGATGGCGCTGCCCGCCATCGTGGCAATCACCGCATGACCGCAGAAGGGGACGTGAACCTCGGAATAGCCGCCCTCATGGGTCATCATAAGGCGGCCGTTGCACAGCGCATCAGCCGCCGCCATCGCCCGCGCGGTCAGCGCGGCAAAGCTCTCGGCACGCAGCAGCATCCGCCCCAGAGGGTCCATCGCCGAGGCATCGAACCCGCAGGCGATCACGATCACCTCGGGCGCATGGGCAGCCAGCGCCGGCGCCACGATCCGGTCCCAGACCTCCAGATAACTCGCCTCGCCGCAGCCCGGCGGCATCGGCACGTTGATGTTGGTCCCCGCCGCCCCGCGCACCAAGGCGCTGCCCGTGTCGAGCGGATAGTTCCATTCCTGATGGATCGAGAGCGTCAGCACATCGGGGTCGTCCAGAAAGATCGCCTCGGTGCCATTGCCGTGATGCACGTCCCAATCGACGATGGCCACCCGCCGCACCAGACCGGCGGCCTGCGCCGCGCGCACCGCCACCGCGATATTGTTCAACAGGCAAAAGCCGTTCGGCCAGTCGGGCAGGCAATGATGCCCGGGCGGACGCGAGAGCGCATAGGCGTTCTGCGCGCGCCCCTCGAGCACGGCGAAGAGGGCCGCCTTTGCCAGCCCCGCGGACAGGGCCGCAATCTCGTATCCGCCCGGGCCAAAGGGGGTGCGCAGCCCCAATTCGCCCCCGCCCGCATCCGAGGCCGCCTTGAACGCGTCGAGATAAGCGGCGGGATGAACCCGCAACAGATCCGCGCGGCTCGCCTCGGGCGCCGAGCCTGCATCGACCTCGGCCAGAAGCCCGGTCACCCGCATCAAATTGACCAGCCGCCGCTTCGTCTCGGGGCTCTCCGGCAACCCGCCGCCCGGCTGCACGAGCCCGCCCACTGGCAGCGTCAGCGCGTAATTGCCGCCGCCATGCCAGAAGCACCGCTCGTCATGAAAGAAGGCCGTGCGCATCTGTCATCCCCCCGCGATCTGGTTTAATCCATGACCATGACCGAGCTTACCCACCTTGCCAAGAGCGGCGCCGAGATCGCGCTGCGCGTCACCCCCAAGGCCTCGCGCAACCAGATCACGTTGGCCGAGGACGGCAGCTTGCGCGCCTATGTCACCGTGGTCCCCGAGGATGGCAAGGCCAATGCCGAGGTGGTGAAACTGTTGGCCAAGGCCCTCGGGATCGCGAAATCGCGGCTCACGCTGATCCGCGGTCAGACCGCGCGCGACAAGGTGTTTCGCATCGACTGAAGGCGCGCGCCGGGGGGCAAGCGGGGCAGGGGCGCTGCCCCTCTGGCCTTCGGCCATTCACCCCGGGATATTTAGGGCAAGATGAAAGCGAAACGTCGCTCTTTCATCTTGCCAAAAATATCCCCGGGGGTCCGGGGGCAGGCAGCCCCCGGCGCCAGCCGCAGGGCACGCGGTTACTTCTTCTCGACCTGCCGCAGCCGATAGACGCCTTCGGGCAGGTTGAGCGCGGCCGCCAATTCGCGCAGCTGGGCATGCGAGAAGGTCACGCGCTGCACCAGCTCGGTATTGTCGTCCATCTGCTCGACCACCACGCAATCGTCGAAGGACTGGATGGTGATGTCTTCCTGCAGATAGTCGCGCGGATCATCGCCCTCATCGACGAGGGTGATCACGGTGGCGTCGAATTCGTGCTCGATGGTAAACATGGGATCATGCTAGCGCGGGGGGCGCGGCACCGGAAGGGGGCAAATTTCGGTGAACCCGCGTGCGCGCTCTTGGCCAGATGCGGGGCGCGCGGCTAGGATGGCGCCCGATCACGCGGGCAGGAGCAGGGCGGGCATGACGGCGGGAATCCTTCGGGCTTTGATGGCGGCGGGGCTGATGGCGCTGGCCGCCTGCGAAGCGCCGCGCGAGGTGTCGGCGCCTGTGCGCCCGCGCGCCGAGGGGCAGCTGACGCCCGATCAGGCGGCGCAGAATTTCGTGGCCGTCGCGCGCGCGATGGAGCCGCAGATCGAGGCCGAATGCCGCGCGCGCACCCGCGGCCGCGATTGCGATTATCAGATCATGGTCGATGATCGCCCCGGCCAGTCGCCCAATGCCTTCCAGACCGAGGACCGGCAGGGCCGCCCGATCGTCGCCTTCAACCTCGCGCTGATTGCCGAGGCGCGCAACCGCGACGAGCTGGCCTTCGTCATGGGCCACGAGGCGGCGCATCATATCGCAGGCCATATCGCGGCCAAGACCGAGGATGCGTTCCGCGGCGCGGTGCTGCTCGGGGTGCTGGCGGCGGCGGCGGGCGCCGATCCGGGCGGCATCACCCGCGCGCAGGATATCGGCGCCGATCTGGGCAGCCGCGCCTATGCCAAGGATTACGAGCTGGAGGCCGACCGGCTTGGCACGATCATCACCTGGAATGCGGGCTATGACCCGATCAAGGGCGCGCAATTCTTCAGCCGCCTGCCCGATCCGGGCAATACCTTCCTTGGCACCCATCCGGCCAATGCCTTGCGGATGGATATCGTGGCGCAGACGGTGGCCGAGCTGCGCGCGGGCCGGATCTGAGCGCGCCCCCTTGGCCTTGACCGGCGCGGGGGCTAGCCTTGGCGGGTGTCGGTTTAGGGGGTGCAGATGATTTCGGCGTGGAAATGGCGGGTGTTGCGGCGGCTGGGCGAGGTGGGCGTGACCGTCGCGCTGTTCGGGATTGTCGCGGTGCTGGCGGCGCTGGGCTCGGTGCTGGCGGCGCCGGTGATCCCGGACTGGGCGCAGGAGCGGTTCGGCGGCTCCTCGGTGCAGACGATCCTCGAGATCCTCGCCTCGTCGATGCTGGCGGTCACCACCTTTTCGGTGTCGATCATGGTCACCGCCTTCGGCTCGGCCGCCTCGGGTGCCACGCCGCGCGCCATCGGCCTGTTGCAGCGCGATCCGACGACGCAGCGGGTGCTGGCGATCTTCATCGGCGCCTTCGTCTATGCACTGGTCGGCATCATCGCGATGGAGAGCGGCTATTACGGGCCCGCCGGGCGGGTGGTGCTGTTTGCGGTCTCGGTCGCGGTGGTCGCGGTGGTGATCGTCGCGCTGATCCGCTGGGTGCAGCATCTGACGCGCTTTGGCCTGCTGGCCGATACGATCGGCCGGGTCGAGGCGGCGGCGCTTTCGGCGCTGCGCGCGCGCAGTGAGCGCCCGCATCTGGGGGGCGCACCTTGGGTCGAGCCGCCCGTGGGGGCATGGCCGGTCTGCGGGCCGCGCACCGGGCATGTCCAGCATGTCGATCTGGGCGCGCTTCAGGGGGTAGCGGCGCGGGGCGGGTTCCGGCTCTGGGTCGAGGCCGACCCGGGCGCCTTCGTCCATCCCGGCTCGGTGCTGGCGCGGTGCGACGGCTTGCCGGGCGATGCCGGGACCCGCAGGGCGCTTGAGGCCGAGATCGTCGGCGCCTTCTCGATCGCGCATGGCCGCAGCTATGATCAGGACCCGCGCTTTGGCCTGATCGCGCTGGCCGAGATCGCGCAGCGCGCGCTGTCGCCGGCGGTCAATGACCCGGGCACCGCGCTCGATATCCTCAGCCGGCTGGCGCGGGCGCTGGCCGACTGGCGCCCGGCGATCCCGGCGGCGGGCGGGGCCGAGGCGCCGCGCTTTGCCGCGGTGCATCTGCGCGCGCTGGCCCCCGAGGATCTGCTGCGTGACGCCTTCGATGCGGTGGCGCGCGACGGGGCGGGGGTGATCGAGGTGATGGTGCGCCTGCAACAGGTGCTGGCGGCGCTGGCCGGGATCGCGCCGGGCCATTTCGCGGGGCCTGCCGCGGTGCGGGCCGCGCGGGCGGCGCGTCTGGCAGAGCAGGCGCTGGTGCTCGAGGAGGA
>JACXUS010000043.1 GCA_014763785.1 Sphingomonadales bacterium
CCCCCGAAGGGCCCGTCCCCCGTGGAACAGCGCCTGCAAGCACTACACCCCGATGAAATGACCCCGAAACAAGCAATGGACGCGCTGTATGAACTGCGCGCCCTGCTCAAGGGCTGAGCTTTTTCTTGGCAAAAATACTCTGGGGGTCCGGGGGCAAAGCCCCCGGAGACCATAGCCCTTGGGCTCAGGCCTTGGGCATCGAACTGACGCCGACCTTGGCCGGGCGCAGCAGACGGTCGTGCAGCATGAAGCCTTCGTCCATCACCTGAATGATGTCGCCCGCCACGGTGCCCGGCACCGGTGCTTCGAACATCGCCTCGTGGCTCTGCGGGTCGAACTTGTCGCCGACCTGCGGCTGGATCGCCACCACACCGTGGCGCGCGAAGACATTGAGCAGCTCGCGCTGCGTCAGCTCCACCCCGGAAATCAGCGCAGGCGCCGCGGCGCGCACCTCTTCGCCCGCTGCATCCAGCGCCTTCTTCAGCGCATCGAACACCGGCAGCATATCGCGCGCCAGCTTGCTGCCGCCATATTGCTCGGCCTCGCGCCGGTCGCGTTCAGCGCGTTTGCGGGCATTTTCCGCCTCGGCAAAGGTCCGCATCAGACGATCCTTGAGCTCATCGCGCTCGGCGCGCAGCAGGTCGAGCTCATCGGCGCTCTCCTGCATCAGATCCTCGAAATTCTCGTCCACACCCGCCTGATCCGCGGCCATTTCGTCTTTCTTCTCGCTCATGCGTCTCATCCTTTGCCCCGGCCCGACAGCATTCGCCCGACCAGTTGCGCTGTATAATCCACGATCGGCACGATACGCCCATAGTTGAGCCGCGTGGGGCCGATGACCCCGACCGCGCCGATGATCTTCCGATCCGCGTTCATATAGGGAGAGACCACCAAAGAGGAACCCGAAAGTGAGAAGAGTTTGTTCTCGGAGCCGATAAAAATGCGCACACCGGCGCCCTCGTCGGTCAGCTCGAGGAATTCGGCGATGTCGCGCTTGCGTTCCAGATCGTCGAACAGGCTGCGGATCCGCTCCAGATCGCCCTCGGGGCCGATCAGGTTCGAGCGGCCACGCACGATCAGCCGTTCCTGCGCCTCACCCTTGTGTTCCCATAGCGCAAGGCCGGTCTCAACCAGCTCGGCGGCCAGCCGGTCCAGCTCCTGCCGCCGCGCGGTGATTTCCCGGGCGATCTGGGCGCGCAATTCGGTCAGGGTGCGCCCCTCGGCCATGGCATTCAGGAAATTCGCGGCCTCCCGCATCGAGGAGGGCGTCTGCCCGGGCGGCGGCGTGAAGACCCGGTTTTCCACCTGACCATCGGCGAACACTAGAACCACCAGCGCCCGATCCGCCGCAAGCGAGACGAATTCGATATGCCGGATTGGCGCCTCATGCTTGGGCGTCAGAACAAGGCTCGCGCCATGGGTGATCCCCGACAGCGCCGAGCCGACCCGATCCAGCAGCGAGCCGACATCGCTTTCGGCATTGCCCATCGTCGCCTCGATCGCGGCACGGTCGGCGGCGACGGGCTCGGCGATCTCCATCAGCCCGTCAACGAACATCCGCAGGCCCATCTGCGTCGGCACCCGCCCGGCCGAAATATGCGGGCTGCCCAAGAGGCCGAGATATTCCAGATCCTGCATCACGTTACGGATCGTCGCCGCCGACAGACGCTCGGACATCGTGCGCGTCAGCGTGCGCGAGCCCACCGGATCGCCGGTTTCCAGATAGCTCTCGACCACCCGGCGAAACACCTCGCGCGAGCGGTCATTGAGGTCTGCAAGAAGCTGAGTCTGTTCTGTCATCGCGGCTTATCCGAGCAAAGTTAAATCCGCCCCAGCGCCAAGGTCAATCACCCAAACCCGCCTGCGTTCCAAGGCTTTCCGGGCTTGCATCGCGGCCGGTCCCGGCTCAAATGGGCGCAAAGCAAGGAAAGGACGGATCATGCGCCCCTCTGGCCGGATTTTGAACGAAATGCGCCCGATCTCGATCGAGACAGGGGTGACCAAACATGCCGAGGGCTCGTGCCTGATCAAGGTCGGCGATACCCATGTGCTGTGCACCGCGACGATCGAGGAAAAACCGCCGTCGTTCCTCAAGGGGACCGGGCTCGGCTGGGTCACCGCCGAATATGGCATGCTGCCGCGCGCCACCAATTCGCGCAACCGCCGCGAGGCCGCTGCGGGCAAGCAATCGGGCCGCACGCAGGAAATTCAACGGCTTATCGGGCGTTCGCTGCGCGCGGGCGTGGACCGCGTGGCCTTGGGTGAACGTCAGATCGTGATCGACTGTGATGTGATCCAGGCCGATGGGGGCACCCGCTGCGCCTCGATCACCGGCGGCTGGGTCGCGCTGCGTCTGGCGGTGAACAAGCTGATGAAGGCCGGCCTCGTGACCTCGGACCCGCTGATCGACCATGTGGCCGCGGTCAGCTGCGGCATCTATGCGGGCCAGCCGGTCTGCGATCTGGATTACGCCGAGGACAGCGAAGCCGGTGTGGATGGCAACTTCATCCTGACCGGGCGCGGAAAATTGATCGAGGTGCAGATGTCGGCCGAGGGCGCGACCTTCTCGCGCGATCAGATGAATCAGCTGCTGGATCTGGCCGAAGCCGGTGTCGCGCAGCTGGTCGCCGCGCAAAAGGCCGCAGTGGCATGAGGAAGTTCACCGACAAGCGGCTGCTTGTGGCGACCCACAACGCGGGCAAGCTCGAGGAAATGCGCGCCTTGATGAGCCCTCTGGGTATCGAGGTGGTCGGCGCAGCTGAAATGAACCTGCCCGAACCCGCTGAAACCGAGACGACTTTTGTCGGCAATGCCCGGATCAAGGCCCATGCCGCGGCGCAGGCGACCGGCCTGCCCGCGCTCTCGGACGACAGCGGCATCGAGGTTGACGCGCTTGGCGGCGCCCCGGGCGTCTATACCGCCGATTGGGCGGAAACCCCGCAGGGCCGCGATTTCACCCTGGCGATGACGCGGACCTGGGCCGAATGCGAGGCAATCGCCGCGCCCCTGCCCCGCACCGCGCGGTTCCGCTCGACTCTGGTTCTGGCCTGGCCCGATGGGCATGACGAAGTGTTCGAGGGCAAGGCCGAAGGGCAGCTGGTCTGGCCGATGCGCGGCGCGCAGGGGCATGGCTATGACCCCATGTTCCAGCCCGACGGATATGAGATCACGTTCGCCGAGATGGACCCGGCGAAGAAGAATGAAATCAGCCATCGCGCGGATGCCTTCCGCAAGCTGATGGCCTGTTTTGAGGTGTGAGATGAGCGACCGTATCAACATTTCCGGCGGCTCGCCCTATGAGCCCAAGCTTGGCTATTCGCGCGCGGTGGTTCAGGGCAACTGGTGCTTCGTCGCGGGCACGACCGGCGTCGATCCGGTGACCAAGACCTTCCCCGACTCTGTTCTGGATCAGGCGCGCAACACGCTCGCCACGATCAAATCGGTGCTCGAAGGTGCCGGTTTCGCGCTGAGCGACGTGGTCCGCGCGACCTATATCATCACCGACGGCGCCTACATGGAGGAAATCATCCCGGCGCTCTCGGAAACCTTCGGCGAGATCCGCCCGGCGGCCACGATGATGATCGCGGGCCTCGTCAATCCGGCGATGAAGATCGAGATCGAAGTGACGGCCTTCAAGGGATGAGCGAAGATTGGCGGCATGGGGGCTTCGGTCTGTACCTGCACTGGCCCTTCTGTGCCGCCAAATGCCCCTATTGCGATTTCAACAGCCATGTTTCGGCGGAAATCGACCAATCACGCTGGAATAGAGCCTATCTGGCCGAGATTGACCGGATCGGGGCCGAGACCGGCGAACGTATTTTAACCTCGGTTTTCTTCGGCGGCGGGACGCCCTCGCTGATGGCGCCCGATCTGGTGGCGAGCCTTCTGGATCGCATCCGCCAGACATGGCGACTGGCGAATGATGTCGAAATCACGCTGGAAGCGAACCCCACAAGCATTGAATCGGGCAAGTTCAGAGCCTTTTCCGAGGCGGGCGTGAACCGTATTTCGATGGGGATGCAGGCGCTGAACGATACCGACCTGCGCCGACTGGGCAGGATGCACAGCGCCGCCGAGGGCCGTGCCGCCTTCGATATCGCGCGAACCCATTTCGACCGGGTGAGCTTCGATCTGATCTATGCGCGGCAAGACCAGACACCCGCGGCCTGGGCCGCGGAGCTGCGCGAGGCCCTGACAATGGCGGTCGATCACTTTTCGCT
The DNA here is from genome assembly GCA_014763785.1 of Sphingomonadales bacterium. GTDB lineage: Bacteria > Pseudomonadota > Alphaproteobacteria > Rhodobacterales > Rhodobacteraceae > Rhodobacter. Next base: position 4,221 of record JACXUS010000043.1, read on the forward strand.
CTATCAGCTGACCATCGAAGACGGCACCGCCTTTGGCGCGCGCCACGCCGCGGGCAAGCTGCGCGGCCTGCCGGATGATGATGCGGCGGCCGACATGTATCTGATGACGCAGGAGATTTGCGAAGCGGCCGAGCTGCCCGCCTATGAGGTCTCGAACCACGCGCGCCCCGGCGCGGAAAGTCGGCACAATCTGATCTATTGGCGCTATGGCGACTATGCCGGGATCGGTCCGGGCGCGCATGGGCGCCTGACCTTCGACGGCAAACGGCACGCCACCGACACGCCAAAGGCGCCGGGCGCCTGGCTGCAGGCCGTCGAGACGCGCGGCAACGGCGAACTCCCGCGCGAGACGCTCTCGCGCGACGAAGAGATCGTCGAATTTCTGCTGTTTGGCTTGCGGCTGGCAGAGGGGATCGACGCCAACCGCTATCGCGCGCTGTCAGGCGCGGATCTGTCGGCCGAAAAGCTGCGCGACCTAAGCGAAATCGGCATGATTACGCAGGAACAGGGTCGAATCTGCGCAACGCGGCAAGGCCGCGCCGTGCTGAATGCGGTGATCCGGGAACTGATGCCCTAACCCAGCATGCTGAGCGCCTGACACAGCCGGTCAAGCTGATCCAGATCGCGATAGCTGATCGTCAGCTTTCCGCCCTCACCCGCATGGTCGATCGAGACCTTCATCCCGGTCGAGGCGCTTAAATCGGCCTCGAGCGCGCGGGTGTCGGCGTCCTTCTCGATGACGCGGGGGGCAGCCGAGCGCGGGGCGGCCTCCGCGGGCTTCTTCGCCAAGCGCTCGACATCGCGCACCGAAAGCCCCTTGGCGACCGCATCGCGCGCCAATTTGATCGGATCGGGCGCCGTGATCATCGCCCGGGCATGGCCCGCGGTCAGACTGCCGTCACGCAATAGTCCCTGAACCTCATCGGGCAGGTTCAGCAGGCGCAGCAGGTTCGCGATATGGCTGCGGCTTTTCGACAGGGCCTCGGCCAGCTTTTCCTGCGTATGGCCGAACCGGTCCATCAGCTGGCGATAGGCCTGCGCCTCTTCCAGCGGATTCAGATCGGCACGCTGGATATTCTCGATGATCGCGACTTCCAGCACCTCGGAATCCGTAAAATCCCGAATGATCACAGGAAGTTCGTGAACCTGCGCGATCTGCGAGGCCCGCCAGCGCCGCTCGCCCGCGACGATCTCGTAATGCTCAGGCTTCGTCGGGTGGCGCCGCACGATCAGCGGCTGGATCACACCCTTTTCACGGATCGAGGCCGCAAGCTCTTCCAGCGCTTCGGGGGTGAAGTTGCGCCGCGGCTGATCGGGGTTCGGCTCGATCCGCTCAACCGGAACCAGCAACTCGGGGCGACGCGGCGCGGTTTCGGGTTCGGGGGTCGCACTCAGATGCACATCGGCCATCAGCGCCGACAGCCCACGGCCGAGGCCCCGGCGCTCGCTCTTCTTCTCGGTCATCTTTTACCCTTTCCGTTGCACCGCATGCCGCGCAAGCAATTCGCGGGCCAGGTTGCGATAGGCCTCGGCACCGCGCGAATTGCTATCATAGCCCAGAACCGATTGCGCGAAAGACGGCGCCTCGGAAATGCGGACATTGCGCGGAATCATCGTGCGGAACACGACTTCGCCCAGCGTTGCGCGGGCATCTGCCTCTACCTGTTGCGAGAGATTGTTGCGCACATCATACATCGTGAGAACGACGCCCTCGATCCGCAGATCACGGTTGGCGCTCTGCCGAACTTCGCGGATCGTCAGCATCAGCTGTGACAGCCCCTCGAGCGCGAAGAATTCTGCTTGCAGCGGCACCAGAACCGACTGCGCCGCCACCATCGCATTCACCGTCAGCAGGCTGAGCGAGGGCGGGCAGTCGATCAGCACATAATCCAGCGCATAGGCGTCGATATCCGGGTGGCGCAACGCATCATGCAGCAGAAAGCTGCGCTTTTCATTCGCGACGAGCTCGATATCCGCCGAGGAAAGATCGGTGGTCGCGGGGCACAGAAACAGCCCCTCGATATCCGTCTTCTGCACGATCTCGATCAGAGGCGCATCTTCGATCAGCAGATCGTAAGTGGTTTTCTTGCGGTTATCGGCATCGATACCGAGCCCGGTCGACGCGTTCCCCTGCGGATCAAGGTCGATCAGCAGGACCCGGTTGCCCTGCTCGACCAATGCCGCGGCGAGGTTGATCGCCGTCGTGGTTTTACCCACGCCCCCCTTCTGGTTGGCGATGGCGATGATACGCGGCGCCCGCGGTCGGGTGAGATCAAGCACGGGTTACTCCTTTCAGGATAAGGATTTGTGCTGCAGAATCGGTCTCACTGGGATGACATTCGAGCTCGAATGACCAGGTTTTATCGACCTCGGCGAGCTCATCGCGCCAGCTCTCACCCTTGGGAAAAACGCAGATCCCGCCCCGCGCAAGATGCCGCTCTGAAAAGGTGAGCAGCATGGAGAGCGGCGCAAGCGCCCGTGCGCTCAGGAAATCTGCGCCGAGCGGGGCGACCGCCTCGATCCGCTCAGCGATCACCCGCGCCTTCAGATCCAATTCCCGGATCACGGTCATCAGAAAGGCCGACTTGCGGCGATCACTCTCGACGAGAATGACCTCCAGCGCAGGCGCGAGTTCGCCGGCTAGCGCGGCAACGACCAGGGCCGGAAACCCACCGCCGGAGCCGAGATCCGCCCAGATGCCCGCCTGCGGCCGGATCAGCGCAAAAAGCTGGGCCGAATCGGCGATATGCCGCGACCACAGCTCTTCCAGACTGCGCGGCGAAACTAGGTTGATCGCCGGATTCCACTTGCGCAGAAGGGCTTCATAGGCCTTAAGGCGGGCCAATGTTTCACGTGAAACACAAACCCCGCCAAGCGTGCCGCCCGAGGTTGCTTCGCTCATGCGATCTTGTCCCGCTTGTTCTGGCGCAGCTTTGCGAGAATCAGCGTCAGCGCCGCGGGTGTCACGCCATCGACCCGGCCCGCCTGGGCCAGCGTTTGCGGCCGTGCGCGCCCGAGCTTGAGCTTGAGCTCATTCGACAAGCCAGGAAGCGCGGCATAATCGAAACCCTCGGGGATTTCCCAATTCTCATCGCGCTTCATAAGCGCAACATCCTGCTCCTGCCGCTGAATATAGTTCGCATACAGCGCATCGCGACCAAGCTGCACCGCGATTGCGGGATCAAGCTGCGTCACCTCGGGGAATAGCGGCGCGAGATCGGCAAATCCGATATCCGGGAAGGACAGCAGCGCAAAGGCCGAGCGCCGTTTTCCATCTTCATTGACCTGAAGCCCTGCAGAGATAGCCTGCCGCGGGGTCACGCTCAGCCCCTCCATCAGTGCCCGAGCGGCGGTCAGCGCCTCCATCTTCTCGGCAAAGACCGCCGCACGGCGCGCGCCCACGCAGCCAATCGCGATCCCCTGCCCGGTCAGCCGCTGATCCGCATTATCAGCCCGCAGAGACAGGCGGAATTCAGCGCGTGAGGTGAACATGCGATAGGGCTCGCTGACCCCGCGGGTGATCAGATCGTCGATCATCACCCCGATATAGCTGTCGGTGCGGCTGAAGGTGACCGGATCGCGGTCGAGCGCGGTCGCCGCCGCATTCAGCCCCGCCACCAGACCCTGTGCGGCCGCTTCCTCATAACCTGTCGTGCCGTTGATTTGCCCGGCCAGATACAGCCCCGGTTGCGCCCGCAACTCCAGCGTCGGCTTCAGCGCACGCGGATCGACGAAATCATATTCGATCGCATAGCCCGGCTGCAGGATGCGAACCTCTTCAAGGCCGCGCATGGAATGAACGTAATCTGCCTGAACATCCTCGGGCAGCGAGGTCGAAATCCCGTTCGGATAGACGGTATCGTCATCAAGCCCCTCGGGCTCAAGGAAAATCTGGTGCGAGGTCTTGTCCGCGAAACGCAAGATCTTATCCTCGATCGAGGGGCAATAGCGCGGCCCAACCCCCTCGATATGCCCACCATACATCGCCGAGCGCGACAGGTTTTCCCGGATGATGTCATGCGTGCGCTCGTTGGTGTGGGTGATCCCACAGGCGATCTGCCGCACGAACGGCGCCTTGTGCAGGAAGGAAAACACCTCGGGCTCGTCATCCGCCGGCTGATGCTCGAGCACATCCCAGTTGATCGTCTTGCCATCGAGCCGCGGCGGCGTCCCGGTCTTGAGCCGCCCCAGCGGAAGATCCATCGCCGCAAGCCGCTCCGCCAAAGCGACAGACGGCTTATCCCCCATCCGTCCACCCGGCCGTTTCTGATCGCCGATATGGATCAGGCCGCGCAGAAACGTGCCCGCGGTCAAAACAACTGCGCGCGCGCCAAGCTCCGATCCGTCAGCCAGAACAACCCCGGAGATACGCGCACCGTCCATCCGGAAGTCAGCGGCTTCACCCTCGATCACCGTCAGGTTGGGCTGCGCTTGGGTCAGCGCCTGCATCGCCTCACGATAGAGCTTGCGATCGGCCTGGGTCCGCGGCCCCTGCACCGCCGGCCCCTTGCGCCGGTTCAGCAGCCGAAACTGAATCCCGGCGCGGTCGGCGGCAATGCCCATCACCCCGTCCAGAGCGTCGATCTCGCGCACCAGATGACCCTTGCCCAAGCCCCCGATCGCCGGGTTGCACGACATCACGCCAATCGCCTCTGCGCGCAGCGTCACCAATGCGGTCTGCGCCCCCATGCGCGCGCTGGCATGGGCGGCCTCGGTGCCCGCATGGCCACCCCCGACGACGATGACATCAAAATGTTTCACGTGAAACACTCCTACTTGCCGATGCAGAAACTCGCGAAGATTTCGTCGAGCAGATGTTCAACATCCACCCGCCCAACCAGCGATTCGAGCGCCCGGGCCGCCTGACGCAAGCCATCGGCCGCCAGCTCCGCACGGTCAGACCCGCGCAATACCTCATTTCGCGCCGATTCCAAAGCCTCAAACGCACGGGCCAGCGCATCACGATGCCGTTCCCGCGTCATCACCCCGGCCCCCTGCGCCCGCATGAGCAACCGCTCGGTCAGTTTGGCGATCAGCTCGCCAATACCCTCACCGGTGACACCCGAAACTCGCAGACCGGGCCCGGGACAAAGATCGGCCTTACCATGCACGACCAAGTCGCCGTCGAGCGGCGCCAGCAGCGGAACCTCCCCGTCATCCAGCAGGAACACCCGCAGATCAGCCAGTTCCGCGCGCTCCACCGCCCGCGCGACGCCAATCGCTTCGATCCGATCCTCGGTCTGGCGCAACCCGGCGGTATCCAGCAGCGTCACCGCCAAACCACCAAGGTCCATCCGAACTTCGATCACATCGCGCGTTGTTCCCGCGATCTCCGATGTAATCGCCGCCTCGCGCCCGGCGAGCGCATTCAGCAAGGTCGATTTTCCCGCATTCGGCCGCCCGACGATGGCCACCTCGAACCCCTCGCGGACCCGCTCCGCCGCGGACACCCGGCCAAGTTCAGCAGCGATCGCCTCGGAAACCTCGGAAATCAGCGCCTCAACCTCGGGCGCAACATCGACCGGAACATCCTCATCGGCGAAGTCGATCGTCGCCTCGATCAGCGCCGCCGCCCGCACCAGCTTGGCGCGCCACCCGTCGACCAGCTTGCCAACCGCGCCGGACAGAACCTTCAACGCCTGACGGCGCTGCGCCTCGGTCTCGGCCTCGATCAGATCGGACAACCCCTCGACCTGCGCCAGATCGAGCCGCCCGTTTTCCAAGGCGCGCCGCGTGAATTCGCCGGGCTCAGCCAAACGCAGTCCGGAAATCCCCCCCAACGCCCGCAGAACTGCCTGAACCGTCGCCACCGCGCCATGGATATGCAGCTCTGCCACCGCCTCGCCGGTAAAGCTGGCGCCCCTCTCGAAAATCAGGACAACCGCCTCATCCAGCGTCTCGCCGCCCAGTCGCAAATGCCGCAGGCCGGCAACCCGGGGTGCGGGCAAGCTGCCTGCCAGTTCCTCGGCCGCCGCCCAGGCCTGCGGACCGGAAATGCGGATAACCGCGACCCCCGCCTTGCCTCGGGCGGTCGCCAGCGCAAAAATCGTGTCCATAGACCCCCTCCGGGCGTCAGCCGTTCATCGAGTCGAAGAATTCGCCGTTGGTCTTGGTCTGCTTGAGCTTGGAAATCAGGAATTCGATCGCATCGGTGGTGCCCATCGGGTTCAGGATGCGGCGCAGCAGATAGGTCTTTTGCAGATCCTTCTGATCGACCAGCAAATCTTCCTTCCGGGTGCCCGATTTGAGGATATCCATCGCCGGGAACACGCGCTTGTCGGCAACCTTGCGATCCAGAACGATCTCGCTGTTGCCCGTGCCCTTGAATTCCTCGAAGATCACCTCGTCCATCCGGCTGCCAGTGTCGATCAGCGCGGTCGCGATGATCGTCAGCGAGCCGCCCTCCTCGATATTCCGTGCCGCCCCGAAGAACCGCTTCGGCCGTTGCAGCGCGTTCGCATCCACACCGCCGGTCAGAACCTTGCCCGAGCTCGGCACAACCGTGTTATAGGCTCGCCCAAGTCTTGTGATCGAGTCGAGCAGGATCACAACATCTCGTTTATGCTCAACCAGACGCTTGGCCTTTTCGATCACCATCTCGGCGACCGCCACGTGCCGCGTTGCTGGTTCGTCGAATGTCGAGGAAATCACCTCCCCCTTCACCGAGCGCTGCATATCGGTCACCTCTTCCGGCCGTTCGTCGATCAGCAGAACGATCAGATAGCATTCCGGGTGGTTGACCTCGATCGAATGGGCGATGTTCTGCAGCAGAACCGTCTTACCCGTCCGCGGCGGCGCCACGATCAGCGACCGCTGGCCTTTCCCGATCGGCGCGACCAGATCAATGATCCGCGCCGAGCGATCCTTGATGGTCGGATCCTCGATCTCCATCTTCAGCCGCTCATCGGGATAAAGCGGCGTCAGGTTGTCGAAGCTGACCTTGTGGCGGGCGCGCTCGGGATCCTCGAAGTTGATCTTCTCCACCCCGGTCAGCGCAAAATACCGCTCATTCTCGCCCGGCGCGCGGATCACGCCCCAGACCGTATCGCCGGTGCGCAGGCTGTATTGGCGGATCATCTCGGGGCTGACATAGATATCGTCCGGACCGGGCAAATAGTTCGCCTCGGGCGAGCGCAGGAAACCAAAACCGTCCTGCAGGACCTCAAGCACCCCATCGCCGCCGATCTCGATATCTTCCTCGGCATGCTCCTTCAGGATCGAGAACATCATCTCGCCCTTGCGCATGGTCGAGGCGTTTTCGATCTCCCATTCCTCGGCCATGGCCAGCAGGTCCTTGGGGCTCTTGGCCTTGAGATCGGAAAGGTTCAGGCGTTCGGTCATCGGGGGTCCCCGCTTGCAATCATCGCCGCCCGGGACAAGCCCGGCAGCGCATCAGATCATCATGGTTCAGAAAAACCGGTCGGCCGGACGGCCGGGGCTTGATCCGCAGATAAGCCCTGATCCTGTCCAAGTCAACAAATCCTAGAATTTCACGATCACCGCAATGACGATGACGATCATCAGCAGCGTCGGCACCTCGTTCATCATCCGCCACTGACGGCCGGTCAGCGGATCGGTTCCCGCGACGAAGCGCTTGCGGGCCTTGGCCAGATACATGTGATAGGCCGTCATCCCGATCACCCCCGCCGCCTTCGCCCAGGGCCACGCGCTCGACCAATAGACGATGCCGGGCGTGAACACCAGCGCCAGCCCGAAAAGCCAGGTCGAGATCATCGCCGGGTTCATGATCGCCTTGAGCAGCAGCCGTTCCTGATGCTGGAACAGCTGATCCATGTCCGAGCCCCGCTTGACCCCCTGCTTTCTCAGCCCCTCGACGTGATACACATAAAGCCGCGGCAGGTAGAACAGCCCCGCCATCCAGGCCAGAACCGACATCACATGCAGGCTCTTGGTCCAGAGATAGAAATCGGCAAGCAGGTCGGTCATCGGGCACCTCGTTTGGCTCTTCTTCTTTAATAAAAGAATTTTAAAGAAAGAGATGAAGATTATGTAGGCCCTGTGGAGGATGGGGATCAACAGCCCATCCCGTGTTTTTCCCGCGTCACAATCGCCCGGGACAAGATCTGTCCACGCTTGTCTTGCGTCCATATTAGGCAATAGAAATCAATCCCTTGGGAAAAAGTGATCGGCTTATGTTCCTGTGGATGAAATCCCGCGACCGGCGCAGGCGCGACAATTTTCCCCATCCCGCCGCCGCCGTCTCTCACAGGTGGACAAATGTGACCCATTCCTGACAGAACTGTCGCGAGGCTGGTGAAAACCCAGCCAAGTCCCGTTGCCCACAGCTTTGCCCAAATGCTTCTCCCCCAGGTTATCCCCAAGGCGCCACCATGTCCCTGCCCGTTCTTCTCGCCTCGCAATCGGAAATCCGCGCGCAGCTTCTGCGCAATGCCGGCCTGAGCGTCGAGGCCCGACCCGCCCGGATCGACGAAGAGGCGATCCGCCTCTCGCTCGAGGCGGAAGGCGCCCACCCGCGCGACGTGGCCGATGTGCTGGCCGAGATGAAGGCCGCCAAGCTCTCTGCCGCCAATCCCGGGGTTCTGGTCCTTGGCGCCGATCAGGTGCTCGAGCTCAAGGGCCGGGTCTTCGCCAAGCCCGAGAGCCCCGAGGCCGCCGCCGAACAGCTGCGCGCGCTGTCGGGTCAGACCCATCGCCTGCTCTCGGCGATGGTTGCGCTGCGCGATGGGCAGCCGCTCTGGCGGCATGTGGCCGAGGTGCGGCTGACCATGCATCCGCTCTCCGAGCCCTTCATCGCCGATTATGTCGCGCGCAACTGGGACAGCATCCGCCACGCCGTCGGCTGCTACAAGCTCGAAGAAGAAGGCGTGCGGCTTTTCACCCGCGTCGAAGGCGATTACTTTGCGGTTCTGGGCCTGCCCCTGATCGAATTCCTGAACTGGCTCCATGCCCGAGGAGATCTTGGCACATGAGTGATCATCCGACGATCCCGCTGGCCGGCGTGATCGGCCATCCGATCGCGCATTCGCGCTCGCCTGCGCTGCATGGCTATTGGCTGCGCCATTATGGCATCGCGGGGCATTATATGCCGATGGATGTGGCACCCGAGGATCTGGCGCAGGTGCTGCACGCCCTGCCCAAGGCCGGGTTTGTCGGCTGCAACATCACCATCCCGCACAAGGAAGCCGCGCTGGAGCTGGCCGATGTCATCTCGGATCGGGCGGCGCTGATCGGTGCGGCCAATACCCTGATCTTTCGCCCGGATGGCAAGATTCATGGCGATAATACAGATGGTTACGGGTTCATCGCCAATCTGCGCGCCGGTGCCCCCGACTGGATCCCCGAACTCGGCCCCGCCGCGGTCATCGGCGCCGGGGGGGCGGCGCGCGCCATCGTCGCCTCGCTCCTCGAGGTCGGCTGCCCCGAGGTCCGCATCTCGAACCGCTCGCGCCCCCGCGCCGATCAGCTGCGCACCGAATTCGGCGCGCGGATCGTCGTCTATGACTGGGCGCAGGCGGGAAATATGCTCGAAGGCGCGCTGACGGTGGTCAACACCTCCTCGATGGGCATGACCGGCGGGCCGGAATTCCGGGTGCCGCTCGACGCGCTCTCGCCCGAGGCGGTGGTGACCGACATCGTTTATTCCCCGCTCCGCACCCCCCTGCTGGCCGAGGCCGAGGCCCGCGGCTGCGTGACCGTCGACGGGCTCGGCATGCTGCTGCATCAGGCCGTTCCGGGGTTCGAGCGTTGGTTCGGCCAGCGCCCCGAGGTCACCGACGCCCTGCGCGCCGCGGTGCTGGGCGCATGAGCCGCCCCTATCTTCTGGGCATGACCGGCTCGATCGGCATGGGGAAATCCACGACCGCGAAGATGTTCGCGGCCGAAGGGATTCCGGTCTGGGATGCCGATGCGACGGTCCATGCGCTTTATGCACCCGGCGGTGCCGCCGTGGCGCCGATTGAGGCTGCCTTTCCCGGAACGGTGGTCGCGGGCGGCGTCGACCGGGCGCGCCTGCGCGCGGCGCTCGCGGGGCAAAAACAGGCTCTATCCCGGCTTGAATCGATCGTTCACCCGCTGACGACGGCCGCGCGCGCGGCTTTCATCGCCGCGCATGCCGGGGCCGATCTGATCCTGCTTGATATCCCGCTTCTCTATGAGACCGGCGCGGAAACGGCCTGCGATTCCGTCCTTGTCGTCACCGCCCCGCCCGAGGTGCAGCGCGCCCGCGTTCTGGATCGCGGCACGATGACCGAGGCGGAGCTCGCCCTGATCCTCGCCCGCCAGATGCCCGATGCCGAGAAGCGCGCCCGCGCCGATCATCTGATCGAGACCTTGACCCTTGAGCAGACCCACGCCGCCGTGCAAAACCTGATCGCCAAGATCAGGAGCCGTCATGCGTGAAATCGTCCTCGATACCGAAACCACCGGGTTTGAGCCCCACGAGGGCCACCGCATCGTGGAAATCGGCGCGGTCGAGCTCTTTAACCATGTGCCGACCGGCCGCACCTATCACCAATATATCAACCCCGAGCGCGCCATGCCGCAGGAGGCGTTTCAGGTGCACGGCCTCGGCGACGATTTCCTGCGCGACAAGCCGAAATTCGCGGCTATTGCGCAGGATTTCCTCGATTTCATCGGCCCGGATTCGAAGCTGGTGATCCATAACGCCGCCTTCGATATGAAATTCCTCAATGCCGAGCTGGGCTGGGCGCAAAAGCCCCTGATCGCCAATGATCGCGCGCTCGACACGCTGATGATCGCGCGGCGCAAGTTTCCCGGCTCGCCCGCCTCGCTCGATGCGCTTTGCCGGCGGTTCAACATCGACAACTCCTCGCGCACGCTGCACGGGGCGCTGCTGGACAGTGAAATCCTGGCCGAGATCTATCTCGAACTGATCGGCGGGCGGCAGCCGGGCTTTGGCCTGTCAATCGACCCTGTTCCCGCGAAAAACGCCGATATGGCACCGGCTGATTGGCGCCCGCGTCCGCGTCCGACCCCCCTGCCCCCGCGCCTGACCGAGGCCGAGGCCGAGGCCCACGCCGCCTTCGTTGCCAAGATGGGCGTCAGCGCGATCTGGAACCGCTAGGCCCGATTTCGCCCGATCCGATGCCTGCAACGGCGCAAAACCTGAGTTTTGTGCAATCCCGAACTGCTCAAAGCCACTAGTGTCAGGACCCATAAATCGACTTGAGGCTGCACGGGCTGCATGATTCAAGCTCCCAAACAGAGGGGGCATGATGAGCGGGCATTTCTGGTTGAC
>JACXUS010000003.1 GCA_014763785.1 Sphingomonadales bacterium
GATCAACGATATCGGCGCGCCCTTCATCGTGACCACCGGGCGGCGGCTGCGCGACGAAGGCTGGCCTGCGGGCGTGGACACGATCGCGGTGATGCTGGACGGGGAATGTTCGTTCCGGTCGATTGACGCGAAAGGCGTGACGATCTGGTGGGGCGCCTATGTCGGCATGGCGGATGCGATCACCGTTTCCGGGCCGCTCGCCGAGATGGCGCCGCGGATCGTCGCGGCCGCCGTGGATGATGCCTGCCCCGCGCCCGTGATCTACACGCTGGGCTATGGCGAGCCGTCGCTGATTTTCCTGTCGCCGGGGCCGGTGCGCGACACCACGCCCGAGGCCGCGCAGGCCCATCTGGCCGAGCCCTGCGCGCGGGTGCTGCTGCCCGCCGATCTGACCCTGAACGGCCGGGTGCGGGCGCGGATCGAGGGGCTTAATCTGGGCAACGGGCAGGCGCTTGACCTGCAGCTGTGGTCGGCGGATTAACCCGCCAGCCCGGTCTTTTCCCGTCGCGCGCGTTCGGTCGCCGATTTCAGCTGACCACAGGCCGCCATGATATCCTCGCCCCGCGGGGTGCGGATGGGCGAGGCATAGCCCGCCTTGTAGACGATATCGGCGAAGGCCTCGATCCGCTCCCAGTCGCTGCGCTCATAGGGCGCGCCGGGCCATTCGTTGAACGGGATCAGGTTGATCTTGGCCGGGATGCCCGCGATCAGCTTGACCAGTCGGCGGGCATCGGCATCGCTGTCGTTCACGCCCTTGAGCATGACATATTCAAAGGTGATCCGCTCGCTGTTCGACAACCGCGGATAGTCGCGCAGCACGTTCAGCAGGGTCTCGATGTTCCAACGCTTGTTGATCGGCACCAGACGGTCACGGACCTCGTCGGTGGTGGCGTGGAAGCTGATCGCCAGCAGGCAGCCGATTTCCTCGGCGGTGCGGGCGATTTCGGGCACCACGCCACTGGTCGAGAGGGTGATCCGGCGGCGGCTCAGGCTCAGCCCCTCGCCGTCCATCACCACCTTCATCGCGTCGCGCACGTTCTCGAAGTTGTAAAGCGGCTCGCCCATGCCCATCAGCACGACATTGCTGACCAGCCGCGTTTCATCCTTGGGCGCGCCGGGTTCGGGCCATTCGCCCAGATCGTCGCGCGCCACCAGAACCTGCCCGACGATCTCGCCCGCGGTCAGGTTGCGCACCAGCTTTTGCGTGCCGGTATGGCAGAAGGAACAGGTCAGCGTGCAGCCGACCTGGGACGAAATGCACAGCGTCCCGCGGTTTTCCTCGGGGATATAGACCGCCTCGACCTCGTGCCCGCCGGTGATGCGCAGCAGATATTTGCGGGTGCCGTCGGCGCTGATCTGACGGGTGACGACCTCGGGCAGGCCGATGACGAAATGCTCCGCCAGAAGCGCCCGGTAATCCTTGGCCAGATTGGTCATCTGAGCGAAATCGCGCACGCCCCAGTGATAGATCCACTGCCAGATCTGGCCCTCGCGCATCTTGGCCTGCTTTTCCGGCGTGCCCGCCGCGATCAGCGCCTCGCGCAGCTGCGGACGCGTCAGACCGACCAGATTGACCGGGCCGCCCTCGGGCAGCTTGCGCGGAATGGTCAGAACGTCTTGCGTGATCGGGGCCGCGGTCGGGCCTTGGGGCGTGGTCATGAGCGTATTTCCTGGCTGAAGCGCCTCATATAGGGGATTCGCGCCCCGCCGGGTAGCAAAAATGCAAAGACCCCGGCACAGCCGGGGCCCGCCGTCCTGTCACACAGGCTTATTTGCAGCGCGAGCCGGCCTCGTCCATCGCGGCGGTAAAGCCCATCAGCGAGAATTTGTCGCTGGTCTGGGTGCCGCGGCCCGAGCGGCCGGTCAGCGTCACATCGGCGCCCGATTTCAGCGCGGCGATGATCTTGGCGTCTTCCTCGGGCGAGCGCGCCCAGGCGCCTTCACCATTGGTGAACAGGGTGAATTTCTGGCCGTTGTTCACGGTCATCTCAACCGTCGAGCCATCGGCGAAGGGATAGCCGCCCATGAAGGACACTTCGCCCGGCTTGCCCGAACGATAGGTCACGAACAACAGGATATCGCCGCGGCGCACCTGCACCGGCTTGCCATCCTTGGTGTTCACCGTGGTCTTCGGCGCCGAGACGCCCCAGCATTCCTTGGGGCTTTCCTCGACGAAGACGCTCCAGTCGGTGCTGGCGGCGACACGGTTGGAGCTTTGCGCGACCGCGCCGGTGGCGGTCAGGGAGGCGGCCGCCAGGATCAGCACCGCCGCGCCTTGCAGGAAATTCGATTTCATGGTCACAGCCTCCAGCTGCCAGATGCCTCTTGCCCGCCGGGTTGCGGGGCTTTTGCCCCTTTTTTCGAATGGCGGATGCGATTTCAACTCGATATGTCGTCAATAACGCAAAAGTGGCGTTGGGGGAAAGTCCCCTTGGCGGGATTTCGCGCATGGAGGGCAGGCGATGACGGCAGCGGCGATGATCGAATTGTGGCGGGGCGGCATGCTGGAATCGGTCCATGCCGGGCATGCGGTGATCTATGGCCCCGGCGGGATCGAGGCGGCCTGGGGCGATCCGGGCCAGATGATCTTCCCGCGGTCCTCGTGCAAGATGATTCAGGCGCTGCCGCTGATCGAAAGCGGCGCGGCGGCGGCGGCGGGGCTCAGCGAACGGCAACTGGCGCTGTCCTGTGCCAGTCATTCGGGGGCGGCGCTTCATACGACGGCGGTGGCCGAGTGGCTCGGCGCGCTGGGGATGTCCGAAGGCGATCTGCGCTGCGGCAGCCATATGCCGGGCGACAAGGCCGAGGCCAAACGCCTGACCTGTTCCGATGAAGCGCCCTGCCAGCTGCACAACAATTGCTCGGGCAAGCACGCAGGCTTCCTGACGCTGAACCGCCATATCGGCGGCGGGTCGGAATATGTCGAGGTCGATCACCCGGTGCAGCGCGCGATCAAGCAGGCCTTCGAGGAGGTGACCGGCGAAACCTCGCCCGGCTACGGGATCGACGGCTGTTCCGCCCCGAATTTCGCCTGCACGGTGACGGGGCTCGCGCGCGCGATGCAGGTTTTCGCCGGGGCCAACCCCGAGGGCGGGCCGCGCGAGGCCGCCGCCGCCCGGCTGGCGCGCGCCATGGCGGCCTTCCCGGAAATGGTCGCGGGCGAGGGCCGCGCCTGCACGAAACTCATGCGCGCGATGGGCGGCCGCGTGGCCGTCAAGACCGGCGCCGAGGCGGTTTTCGTCGCGATCCTGCCAGAGCAGAAACGCGGCATCGCGCTGAAGATCGTCGATGGCGGCACCCGCGCCGCCGAGGCCGCGATCACCGCGCTGCTGATCCGTCTGGGCGCGCTCGATCCGGCCCATCCGGTCGTCGAGGATCTGATCCCCAGCGTGCAGAAGAACTGGCGCGGCTTTGTCACCGGCCAGATGCGGCTGGCCCCGGGCTTTGCCTGATCCCGATCCGACCCGCCCCCCGGCTTGAGGGCGGGTCGCCGCGCCGCTATGGTCCGCGCCGGGGCCGGTCCGCCCCGGGAGGATCGCGATGTATCATCCGGGCTTGCACCGCTTCGCCGCCCCCGCGCGCCCGCGGGCCGAGGGCTGGCGCACCGCGCTGGGGCTGATCGGGGTCACGGTGATCTATCTTGCGGCGGTCTATGGCACGATGGGGGTCGTCGCCACGCAAATCGGCGAGCTGCGATTCACCCGGCTGGTGCTGGAGATGGCGGCCGGCAGCACCCCGCAGGGCCTGACAACCCTGCTGGCCAGTTTTGCACCTCTCGGCCTTGCGGTGATCTTCGTCACCCGCGCCCTGCATGGGCGAAGCGCGGGGGGCCTCTTTGGCCCGGGGGCCGCCCGCGACTTCGGGCGCACGATGCTGCCGCTCGGGGCGCTTTTGATGGGGATGGCGCCGCTTGCGGTGCTCGACAGCAATGTGTTTCGCGCAACGCCCCTTGGCACCGTGCTGGCGTGGCTACCGCTGGCGCTGCCGCTGCTGATGGTGCAGATCGGTGCCGAGGAGCTGCTGTTCCGCGGCTACCTGCTGCAACAGATCGCCGCGCGCAATCCCAACCCGATCGCCTGGATGCTGCTGCCCTCGGCGCTTTTTGGCGCACTGCACTATGCCCCGGCCGAGTTCGGGACGAATGCGATCTGGCCGGTGCTCTGGGCCTTTGCCTTCGGCTGCTTCTGCGCCGATCTGACCGCGCGGGCGGGCAATCTGGGCCCGGCGCTGGCGCTGCATTTCCTGACCAACCTGTCCTCGATGCTGATCGTGGGGCTTTATGGCAACCTCGACGGGCTCGCGCTTTACACGCTTGTGATCAACACGCGCGATGCTGCGGCGCTGGGGCCCTACCTCGCCATCGACTTCGTCGCGATGCTGGCCGCATGGGCCGCGGCGCGGCTGATGCTGCGCCTTTGATTGCAATTCCCGCGCGCGGGCCTTATCTGGGGCGGACGCGAGCGCACCACCAAGGGGTCCAAGACCGATGAACTGGATTTCGAACTACGTCCGTCCGAAGATCAATTCGCTGTTTTCGCGCCGCGAGACCCCGGAGAACCTGTGGACCAAATGCCCCGAATGCGGGACCATGCTGTTTCACCGCGAGCTGGCGGATAACCTCAACGTCTGCTCGAACTGCGATCACCACATGGCGATCACCCCGCGCGAGCGCTTCAACGCGCTCTTTGACGGCGGCATCTTCTCCGAGGTGAAGGTCCCCGAACCGATCATCGATCCGCTGCAATTCAAGGATCAGAAGAAATACCCCGACCGGATGAAGGCCGCGCAGAAATCCACCGGCGAGAAGGAAGCGATGCTGGTCGCCGAGGGCGAAATCGGCCGCACCCCGATCGTCGCCGCGGCGCAGGATTTCTCCTTCATGGGCGGGTCCATGGGGATGTATGTCGGCAATGCAATCGTCGCCGCCGCCGAACGCGCGGTGAAGCTGAAACGCCCGCTGGTGCTCTTCTCCGCCGCGGGTGGCGCGCGGATGCAGGAAGGCATACTGTCGCTGATGCAGATGCCGCGCACCACGGTCGCCGTGCAGATGCTGCGCGAGGCGAAGCTGCCCTATATCGTCGTGCTGACCCATCCGACCACCGGCGGCGTCACGGCCAGCTATGCGATGCTGGGCGATGTGCAGATCGCAGAACCCAATGCGCTGATCTGCTTTGCGGGCCCCCGCGTCATCGAACAGACGATCCGCGAGAAACTGCCCGAGGGCTTCCAGCGCGCCGAATATCTGCTTGATCACGGCATGCTCGACCGGGTGACCCACCGCAAGAAGATGCGCGAAGAGCTGATCACCCTCCTGCGCTTGCTGATGGGCCTGCCCCCGGCCATCGCGGGCGACCTGCCCGCCCCCAAGCCCGAGGCCGAGGCTGCGCCCGCCAAGGCCTGATCCCATCATCTGTGCCCAAATATCCTAGGGGTCTGGGGGCAAGGCCCCCGGCCTCTCCCGACGAGAGGCCATCATGCCCCAGCCCTCCGATGAAATCCTCGCCCGCCTGATGGCGCTGCACCCCAAGGTGATCGACCTGACGCTGGACCGGATGCACCGCATTCTGGCCGCGCTTGGTCACCCCGAGGCCGCGATCCCGCCCGCGATCCATATTGCGGGCACCAATGGCAAGGGCTCGACGCAGGCGATGATCCGCGCGGGGCTGAAGGCTGCGGGCCAGCGCGTGCATGCCTATACCTCGCCGCATCTGGCGCGGTTTCATGAACGTATCCGGCTGGCGGGCGATCTGATTTCCGAACCCGCGCTGGCGGCGCTGCTCGACGAATGCGAGGCGGCGAATGGCGGCGAGCAGATCACCTTCTTCGAGATCACCACCGCCGCGGCCTTTCTGGCTTTTGCGCGCACGCCGGCCGATGTCACGCTGCTTGAGGTCGGCCTTGGCGGGCGGCTCGATGCGACCAATGTGATGACGCCGCGGCTCAGCATCATCACCCCGGTCTCGATCGACCATCAGCAATTCCTGGGCGAGACCCTGCCCGAGATCGCCAGCGAAAAGGCCGGGATCATCAAGCGCGGCGTCCCAGTCATCGTCGGGCCCCAGCCAGAGGCCGCGCTGGAGGTGATCGAGGCCCGCGCCGCGCGTCTGGGCGCGCCGGTGCTCGCCTATGGCCAGCACTGGCACGCCTTCGAGGAGCGCGGGCGGCTGATCTATCAGGACGAAACCGGGCTGCTCGATCTGCCCCTGCCCAATCTGCCCGGGCCGCATCAGATTGAAAACGCAGGCGCCGCGATTGCCGCCCTGCGCCATCTGGGCTTTGACGAGACCGCCTGCGAGGCCGCCGTCACCCGCGCCGAATGGCCCGCGCGGATGCAGCGCCTGCGCCGCGGGCCGCTGGCCGAGGCCGCGCCCGGGGTCGAGCTCTGGCTCGATGGCGGGCACAACCCTGCGGGCGGGATCGCGGTTGCGGCGACGCTGGCGCGAATGGCGCCGCGGCCCACGCATCTGATCTGCGGGATGCTCAACACCAAGGATGTGCGCGGCTATATGCGCCCGCTTGCGGCCCATGCCGCCAGCCTGACCGCCGTCGCCATCCCGGGCGAGGCCAATACCCTGCCCGCCGAGGTCACCGCCACAGCCGCGCGTGATGCGGGATTTGCCACGACCACCACCGCCGGATCGGTGGCCGAGGCGCTGGCCGCGATTGCCGCGACCGATCCGCAGGCGCGCGTGCTGATCTGCGGCTCACTCTATCTGGCGGGGCAGGTGCTCAAGGATAACGGCTAGCTCCAACAGGCCCCCGGGCCCACAGGCCCTGTGCGCGCATGCGGATAGTGTCGCGGCCCCGCCGCCCCTATCTTGGTGCCAACAGGAGATTTGCCATGAGCACCACCATCGAATTCGGCCTCGATACTTTCGGGGATATCACCCGCGACGCGACCGGCCTGCGCAGCCCCGCGCAGGTGATCCGCGACACCCTCGATCAGGCGATCCTCGCCGATCAGACCGGGGTCGATTACTTCGGCCTGGGCGAGCATCACCGCCCCGATTTCGCGATCTCGTCGCCCGAGCCGATCCTTGGCGCGATCCTGTCGCGTACCGGGCGGATCAAGGGCGGCACCTCGGTCACGGTGCTCAGCTCCGATGACCCCATTCGCCTGTTCCAGCGCTTCGCCACGCTCGACGCCATCGCCCCGGGCCGCGCGGAGATCACCATCGGCCGCGGGTCCTTCACCGAAAGCTATCCGCTCTTCGGCTATGATCTGTCGGATTACGAGACGCTGTTTCAGGAAAAATCCGAGCTGCTGGCGCAGCTGATCACGCAAGAGAAGGTCAGCGCCAAGGGCAACCATATCCCGACGCTGAAAGGCGTCACCGTGCATCCGCGCCCGGAAACCGCGCTGCGGGTCTGGCGCGGTGTGGGCGGCAGCCCGCAATCGGTGGTCGAGGCGGCGGCGATGAACATGCCGCTGATGCTGGCGATCATCGGCGGCGATCCGGCGCGCTTTGCCCCGCTGGTCGATCTGCACCGCCGCGCGCATGAACAGATCGGCACGCCTGTCCTGCCCGTGGGCGTTCATTCGCCGGGCCATATCGGCGAGACGGACGAGGCCGCGCGCGAGGAGTTCTTTGCAGCCTATGCCGCGATGCACGACGCGATCGGACGCTCGCGCGGCTGGCCGCGGCTGACCCGCGCCGCCTATGAGGCCGAGATCGACCACGGCTCGCTTTACATCGGCAGCCCCGAGACGGTCGCGCAGAAGATCGCCCGCACGGTGCGGGTGCTGGGGCTGTCGCGGTTCACGCTGAAGTATTCCTCGGGGCCGCAGGATTCCCGGCTGCACCTGCGCGCGATCGAGCTGTATGGCAAGCAGGTGATCCCGCGGGTGCGCGCGCTGCTCGCCGAGTGATCCGCGGGGCGCGGAGCGTTACGCCTCGCGCCCCCAGTCGGCGCCCTGCATCTCGCGCAGGCGGCTGGCGGTGCGTTCGAATTCGAAACTGCCGGTGCCCTCGTTGTAAAGGCGTTCGGGTTCATCGGCCGCCGAGCAGATCAGCCGCACGCGCCCCTCGTAAAGCGCGTCGATCAGGGTGACGAAGCGCTTGGCTTCGTTGAAATTCGAGGCCGACAGATGCGGGATCTCATCGATCATCAAGACCCGCACGGCGCCCGCCAGCGCCAGATAATCGGCCGGGCCCAGCATCGCCCCGCACAGATCCCAGAAGCCCGCGCGCCCAACCCCGTTGTGATACTGCGGGATCACCACCTCGCGGCCCTTGACGTTCAGCACCAGCCGGTCGCTGTCATGGCCCGAAAGCTCATCCCAGAGCGCATCCATCGCCGCCTTGGCGTCGCGCCCGGCGGGCGTAAAATAGACCTGCGCCCCGGCCAGGCGATGCTGGCGGTAATCGGTCTCGCTCTCGATCTCGTGGACGTCGAAATTCGCCTCGATCCAGGCGATGAACGGCAGGAACAGCTGCCGGTTCAGCCCGTTCTTGTAAAGCTCGGACGGCACCCGGTTCGAGGTGGTGACAATGGTCACGCCAAGGCCCGTCAGCACCTCGAAGAGCCGCCCCACGATCATCGCATCCGCAATGTCGGTGATCTGCATCTCGTCGAAACACAAAAGCCGGATCTCGGCGGCGATCTCGCGGGCGGCGGGCATCAGCGCATCTTCGACCTTGGCGCGGCGGGCGGCCTCGATTCGGGCCTGAACCTCCTGCATGAAGGCGTGGAAATGCACGCGGCGCTTGGGCACCGAAACGGCGTCGCAAAACAGGTCCATCAGCATCGACTTGCCGCGCCCGACCCCGCCCCACAGGTAAAGCCCGCGCTGCGCCGGGGCGGGCTTGGCAAGGAAGCCGAAGAGCGGCTTTTTCACCGGCGCCTCGAGCCCCGAGCGCACCCGTTCCAGCATCGGCAGCACGGCGCGTTGCGCGGCATCCGCATGCAGCGTCCCCGCCGTCACGCGGGCGTCGTAGATCTGGGTCAGGCTCTGGCTCATGGCGCAGCGATAGCCGGTCGGAGGCGGTTTGAAAAGCCGCCCCGTGGCGGGCGGGGCGGCTTGAGATCGCGGGACCTTTCCCCTAGTCTGCCGCGCAACGCAACACCGAAGGGCCGGACCCAAATGACCACGAAATCCCCGCAGCGTCTGCATCTTGTCTTCGGTGGCGAGCTCGTCTCGCCCTCGCGCAACGAGTTCAAGGATGTCTCGCAGATCCATATCGTCGGCATCTTCCCGAATTACGCGACCGCCTATAACGCCTGGAAGGCCGAGGCCCAGCGGACCGTCGATGACGCCCACAGCCGCTATTTCATCGCGCATCTGCACCGCCTGCGCGATGAGGAAATGGCCGCCTCGCCGACCGAAGAACTGGGCGGCTGATCGACACCGCATGAGCCGCTCGCTTCTGCTTGGGCTGCGGCTTGGCCTTGGTGCGCTGCGCAGGCCGGGCGCGCAGGTGGTTGCGGCGACGATCGCGACCCCGCGCCCCGAGGGGCCGCTGATCTGGCTCAGCCTCGGGCAACAGGGCGATCTGGCGGCGGGTGCCGCGCTGGTGGCGCGGCGGCTGATCGCGGCCAGTCCCGGGCTTGGCCTGCTGATCACCGCGCCCGGCGGTGCCCCCGCGGGCCTGCCCGAGCGGGTGATCGGCGCCCCCGCCCCCGAGGATATGCCCGCCGCGGTGCGCGCGATGCTGGCGCATTGGCGCCCCGATCTGATCGTGCATCTGGGCAGTGACCTGCCCGCCGCGCTGATCCATGCCGCCGAAGCGGCGGGGGTGGCGCAGATCGTGGCCGATGCGCGGGTCGGGCTGGAAACGGCCGGGCGCTGGCATCTGGCGCGCGGCATGACTCGCGCTTTGCTCGGCCGGATGGCGCGGATTCTGGTGCGCGATCAGACCAGTGCCGCCGCGCTGACGCGCCTTGGCGTGCCGCCCGAGCGGATCGAGGTCGGCGGCATTCTGGGCGAGCCGCCCGAGCCGCTGGGCTGTTCCGAAACCGAACGCAGCGCGATTGCCGCGCAGATGCGTCAGCGGCCGGTCTGGCTGGCGACCAGCGTCCCCGAGGCCGAGCTGGACGCCGTTCTGGCCGCGCATACCCATGTGCTGCGGCTGGCGCATCGGATGCTGCTGATCCTTGCCCCCGATGCGCCGGGCGACGCGGCCGAGCTGGCCGAGCGGCTGGCGGCGCAGGGCTGGACCGTCGGGCGCCGGTCATGGGAGGGCGAGCCTGACGACGAGATGCAGGTGTTTCTGGCCGATGATCCGAATGATTACGGGCTGTGGTATCGGCTGGCGCCGGTGACCTATATGGGCGGCACGCTCTCGGCCCGGGCCGGGGCGCCTCGCACGCCGTTTGAGCCCGCGGCACTGGGATCGGCAGTGGTGCACGGGCCGCGCACCGATCCCTTTGCAGCCGATTATGCCAAACTCGATGAGGCCCGCGCCGCGCGCCCGATTGCCCTGCCCAATGCGCTGGGCGAGGCGGTGGCCGATCTGATCGCCCCCGACCGCGCAGCGATGCTCGCGCATAATGCCTGGGCGGTGACCTCGGGTGGCGCGGGGGCTGCGGCGGCGGTCGCGCAGGCGATCCAGAGCGAGCTGGCGCAGGCCTTGGCCCGCGCGGGGAGGGTGTGATGCAGGCGCCGCTCTTTTGGTTCACCCCGCCCGAGCGTCCGGCGCTGGCCGCGCGGCTGCTGGCGCCGCTGGGGGCGCTTTATGCCCGGGCAACGGCGCGGCGGGTGGCGCAGCCCGGCGCGCGTGTGGCTGTGCCCGTGATCTGTGTGGGCAATATCAATGCGGGTGGCACCGGCAAGACCCCGACGGTGATCGCGCTGGTGCAGCATCTGGCGGCGCGCGGGGTCAGCGCGCATGTCGTCACCCGCGGCCATGGCGGCAGCCTGACCGGCCCCGTGCGCGTCGATGAGCGCGCGCATACCGCCGATCAGACCGGGGACGAGGCGCTGTTGATTGCGGCCTTCGCGCCGACCTGGGTCGCCAAGGATCGCGCAGCGGGCGCCACGGCGGCAGCGGCCGCGGGGGCGCAGGCGATCATTCTGGATGACGGACATCAGAACCCGGCGCTGGTCAAGGATCTGTCGATTGTTGTCGTCGATGCGGTGAAGGGCTTTGGCAACGGGCGCTGCCTGCCCGCGGGGCCGCTGCGCGAACCGGTCGCGGCCGGGATGGCCCGGGCCGATCTGCTCTTGTCGGTCGGCGCCCCGGCCGCACAGGCCGATTTCGCGGCGCGCTGGGGCGGGGCGGTGCGGATGCCGCATCTGACCGGCGCGCTGGAGCCCTTGCAGACCGGGATGGATTGGGACGGGCTACGGGTGCTGGCCTTTGCGGGCATCGGCCACCCCGAAAAATTCTTCGCCACGCTGCGCGGCCTTGGCGCCGAGGTGCTGCGCGGCGAGGCGCTCGAGGATCATCAGCCCTTCACCCGCGCCCTGCTGACCCGGCTGGAGACCGAGGCCAAGCTGCTGGGCGCGCAACTGGTCACCACCGAAAAGGACGCCGTGCGCCTGCCCGAAGGCTTTCGCCCCAATGTGCTGGCGCTGCCGGTGCGGTTGCGGATCGCCGACCCGGCGCCGTTGGACACGGCACTGGATCGGCTGGGTCTTTAGGCCTTCGCGGTCAGACTGGCGCGCACCTCGACATCGTGCTGCCCCAGCCGCGGCGAGGGGCGATCGGTCGCGAGCTCCGCCCCCGAGAACACGATCGGAAGGCGCACACCCGGCACACCATCGGGCGCGATCTGCATGCCGCGCGCGACGATCTGCGGATCGGCAAAGACATCGGCCATCTCGTTGATCGGACCGGCGGGCACGCCCACCGCCTCGCAGGCCGCCAGAAGCCCCTCGCGGTTGAAGGTGCGGGTGCGATCGGACACAATCTCGGTGATCGCCTCGCGATGCGCGATCCGGTCGGCATTGGTCAGGAACCGGGGATCTTTTGCGATTTCAGGAATTTCAAGAATTCCGCACAGCTTCACGAACTGGCTGTCATTGCCGACGGCCAGAATCACGAACCCGTCCGAACAGGGGAACACCGCATAGGGCACAAGGTTCGGATGCGCATTGCCCATCCGCCGCGGCGAGGTGCCGGTGGCAAGATAGTTCATCGCCTGATTGGCCATGACCGAGGTCGCCACGTCAAACAGCGCCAGATCGACATGCTGACCGACGCCGGTCGTCGCGCGCTGATGCAGGGCCGCCAGAATGCCGGTCGCCGCATAGACCCCGGTGAACACGTCGGCCACCGCCACGCCCACCTTCTGCGGCTGGTCGTTCGGATCGCCCGTCACGCTCATCATCCCGGACATGCCCTGAATGATATAGTCATAGCCCGCGCGATGCGCATAGGGGCCGTCCTGCCCGAAGCCGGTGACCGAAGCATAGATCAGCCGCGGATTGACCGCGCGCAGGCTATTGTAATCCAAGCCATATTTCACGAGCCCACCGACCTTGAAATTCTCGATCAGGATATCGGCATCGGCCACCAGCGCGCGCACGAAGGCCTGCCCCTCGGGCGTGCGGAAATCGCAGGTGACGGACCGCTTGCCGCGGTTCGTCGCATGGAAATAGGCGGCCGATGTCTCGCCGTCATGGGTCAGGAAGGGCGGGCCCCAGCGGCGGGTGTCGTCGCCTTCGGGCGCCTCGACCTTGATCACATCCGCGCCCAGATCGGCGAGGATCTGACCGGCCCAGGGGCCCGCCAGAATCCGCGCCAGCTCGACAACTTTCACACCGGCCAGAGGGGTCATGGATCAGAGCTTCGCGTCGAGGATCTTTTTCAGGTCGGCATAGGACATGTTGGAATATTTCTGCCCGTCGATCACCAGCGTCGGCGTTGCGTCGATCGCATCGTCGGTCGCGTGCTTCTGGAAGGTGGCGACCATCGACTGCATCCGCGCCTGATCGTTCATGCAGGCGTCGATCTGCTCCTTGGACAGGCCCGCCTTCAGACCGATCTTGCGCAGGTTGTCGGCGATCGTCGCCTCTTTGGCATCGCCGATCCACTCCTTCTGGGTGTCATAGAGCATGCCCGAAACCGCATGATATTTCGGCGCGCCGACGCATCCCGCAATGGTCCCGGCCCAGAGGCCGAACTTGTCGAAATAGACCTCGCGGTGGATGAATTTCACCTTGCCGGTGTCGATATAGTCGCGCTTGAGCGGGGCGAAGACATCCTTGTGGAAGGTCGCGCAATGCGGGCAGGTGTAGCTGGCATATTCGATCACCGTGATCGGTGCATCGGCGCTTCCCATCGGGATATCGGGCAGGATCTCGGCATCGGCTGCGGCGGCCGGGGTGGCAAAGCCGGTCTGCGACCCGCTCTGGCGGGTGGCGATCCAGCCGCCGGCAACCGCGACCACGGCGGCCCCGGCGAGGCCCAGAAGGAGAGAGCGACGGGTCATTCTTGATCAGCCTTTCGTTGTGCGGCCCGCTGGGCCGACTTGGTCAATACGTTCTGTGCGAGCCGCTCGAGTGCGTGGCGCAAGCCTTCATCGGCGATGGGTTCGGCACTGGCCGCGGCGCGGGCCAGCAGCTCGGGCGCGGGCGGCGGGGCCGCGCGTTTTGGCGCGGGGGTGAATTGCGCCTGCCCCTCGGCAAAGCCGGTGGGCGCGGTCTGGGTCAGGATCACCCGCGCGATCGCATTATAGCCATAGACGGCATTCACCTTGTCGCGGATCCGCGGCAGCTGCATCTGCAACATCGGCGCCGAGGCCCCGCGCACAAGCAATGTAAGCGTGGCGCCGAAGCCGCCCTTGCAATAGCCGATCTTCACCGGCAGGGTCTGGGCGGCGATCTCTTCGCCGACGACCTCGGGCCAGTGGGTGAGAAGCCGCGAGACGGCAAAGCCGCGGGTCTCGCCCGCCGTGCGGATCCGCTCGCGCAACAGCCCGCCCGCGGCTTCGAAACCGCGCATCCGGCGCTCGGGCGCCTTCGGTCGGGGCGTGTCGGAACTCATCCGGGCTTTCCTCTCCTGCGGCGATATTTTAGGCAGGGCGCGTGGGCCAAGGCCAGTCCATAGCACGAAGTGAGGGCATAAAGATTGCGTGACAGCGAGGCAAGTTTTGCGCGCGGGTGAAGAGGCGGCCGCGGGCGCGGCTTTGCTCGGCTGGTATGACCGGGCGGCGCGGGTGATGCCCTGGCGGGTGGGCCCGGCCGAGCGTGCCGCGGGCGCGCGCCCCGATGCCTATGCCGTCTGGCTCTCCGAGGTGATGCTGCAACAGACGACGGTCGCCGCGGTGCGCGATTATTTCCGCCGCTTCACTGCGCGCTGGCCCGGCGTGGCCGATCTGGCCGCGGCCGAAGATGCCGAGGTGATGGCCGAATGGGCGGGGCTTGGCTATTACGCGCGGGCCCGGAACCTCTTGAAATGTGCCCGCGCCGTGGTGGCCGAGCATGGCGGACGCTTCCCCGAGACCGCCGCGGGCCTGCGCGCCCTGCCCGGCATCGGCCCCTATACCGCGGCGGCGGTGGCGGCGATCGCCTTCGATGAGGCGGCCGTGGCGGTCGATGGCAATGTCGAGCGGGTGGTTGCCCGGCTTTGGGCCATCACCGATCCGCTGCCCGGCGCAAAGTCCCGGCTGACCGGGCTGGCCGGGCGGCTGACGCCCGCGGATCGCCCGGGCGATCATGCGCAGGCGATGATGGATCTGGGCGCCACGATCTGCACCCCGCGCAGCCCCGATTGCGCCGCCTGCCCGGTGGCGGCCTTTTGTGCCGCCCGCGCGCAGGGCATCGCCGCCAGCCTGCCGCGCAAGGCGCCGAAGCCCGAAAAGCCCACCCGCCGCGGCTTCGCCTATGTCGCGATAGACCCCGCGGGGGGCGTGCTTCTGGAGCGCCGCCCCGACAAGGGCCTGCTGGGCGGCACGCTCGGGTTTCCGGGCTCGGACTGGTCCGAGGACCCCGCCCCGCGCCCGCCCCTGACGGCCGAGTGGCGCGCGGCGCCGGTCATGGTGCGCCACACCTTCACCCATTTCCATCTGGACCTGGTGGTGATGGTCGCGCGTGCCACGGGCCCCGGCTTCACCCCGCGCGACACCTTCCGCCCCGGCGATCTGCCGACGCTGATGCGCAAGGTCTGGGACGCGGCGCAAAGCGCGGATTGGTCGCATCCTGACTGATTGCCGCGCGCGCGGCCCGCGCTATCATGGCGCAAACCCCGGAGGTGCCCCTTGTCCACCCGCGAAGAGATCCGCCGCCCCGGCCGCGCCCTGCCCTTCTGGCTGTCGCTGGGCACGCTGCCCCTGGTGGTGATCGAGGCGCGGTTTGGCGGCTGGACGCTGGTGCTATTGCCGACCTATGCGTGGTGGCTGGTCAGCCTGCTCGACGGGCTGCTCGGCCGCAACGAGGATCAGCCCGACACCGAAACGCCCGAGGCCGATCTTTTCTGGTATCGGCTGATCACGCTGATCTGGTTCCCGGTTCAGGCGGTCGCGATCTTCGGCACAATCTGGTGGGTGACCCACAGCGACCATCTGAGCGCGGGCGAGGTGGTCGCGCTGATGTTCGGTCTGGGGGTGATCTCGGGCACGATCGGGATCGTCTATGCGCACGAACTGCTGCACCAGAAAAACCGGCTGGAACGCTGGCTGGGCGATCTGTTGCTGGCCAGCGTGCTCTATTCGCATTTCCGGACCGAACATCTTCTGGTCCATCACCACTGGGTCGGCACGCCGCGCGATGCGGTTTCGGCGCGCTATAACGAGGGGTTCTACCGCTTCTTCCTGCGGGTGCTGCGCGACTGTCCCTCCAGCGCCTGGCGGGCCGAGGCGCTGATGCTGAAACGCGCGGGCCGCCCGGTCTGGCATGCCAGCAATCCGTTCTGGCGCTATGGCGCGTTGCAGGCGCTGGCGCTGGCGCTGGCCTATGCGGTGGGCGGCTGGATCGGGGTCGGGCTGTTCGCCTTGCAGGCCTTCTTCGCGGTCTGGCAGCTCGAATTGACCAACTATGTCGAGCATTACGGCCTGACCCGCGAATACCGCGGCGAGGGGCGGTATGAACATGTCCTGCCGCGGCACAGCTGGAACGCCGATCATACCGCGTCAAACTGGCTTCTGATCAACCTGCAACGCCATTCGGACCATCATTACAAGCCTGACCGGCGCTTTCCCCTGTTGCAGACCTATTCCTCGGATGAGGCCCCACAGCTGCCCCTTGGCTATCCGCTGATGACCGCGCTGGCGCTGGTGCCGCCGCTCTGGCGGCGCCGGATGAACCCCCGGGTGCGAGCCTGGCGCAAACGGTATTATCCCCATATCGCGGATTGGACCGCCTATCGCGAGGGCACGACCCCGATGCCGCGCGGCTCTGTGTGACCAAGCGCCGGGGCGCTGCCCCGGACCCCGGAGTATTTGGACCAAGAAGAAACATGGGGCTTCTTCTTGGTCCAAATACTCAAAATCCGTCAGCGCACCACGCGCAGCGTCAGATTGAGTCGCCCCCCCTGCGGCAGCAGCATCGAGGTGCCCGGCGCGATCCGGTCGATGCCGTGATAGAGGAGCCGCGCGGCCCCGCCCATCACCAGCACATCGCCCGAACGCAACCACAGGCTTTGCGTCGCCCCGCCGCGCGTCTCGTTGCCGATGCGAAAGCGGCCGTCGTCGCCCAGACTGATCGACAGCACCGGCTGGGTGAAGTCAGCCTCGTCGCGGTCCTGATGCAGGCCCATCTTGGCGCCCTCGGCATAATAGTTGATCAGGCAGCATTCGGGGGCGCGCGCCTTGGGCAGGACTGCATCCCAGATCGCGCGAATGCTGGCGGGAATCGCGGGCCAGGGCGTGCCCTGCGGATGGGTTTCGCTGTAGCGGTATCCGCGCAGGTCCGACACCCAGCCGAACCGCCCGGCCGAGGTCATCCGCACCGACATCGGCCGCCCATAGGGGGTCATCGGCGAGAACAGCGGTGCCGCGGCCGCCACCGCGCGCAGATCCGACACCAAAGCCGCCTGTTCTTGCGGCGACAGCCAGCCCGGATAATGCAGAAAGCCGCGGATCTCCTGTGGCACAGGGCGCGGGGCGCGCTCTTCGGCGGTTCCGTGCATTTCTCGTGACTTCCTCGGGACGGGGTTCTTGCAGGGCGATTTTCCCCTCCTTATATACGCCGGGAGCCGGAAGGACCAAAGCCTTCCGGGCCAAACCGAAACCCTGGGATAGGGCGCGGGGGCCTGAATGGACCTGCACCCGCCAATCGCCGCAAGAAGAGGTATTGAAATGGCCAAAGTCATCGGGATCGACCTCGGGACCACGAACAGCTGCGTCGCCATCATGGACGGCTCGCAGCCCCGCGTGATCGAGAACTCCGAAGGGGCGCGCACCACGCCCTCGATCGTCGCCTTCACGGATAGCGAGCGCCTCGTCGGCCAGCCCGCGAAGCGTCAGGCGGTCACCAACCCCACCAACACGGTCTTCGCCGTGAAACGTCTGATCGGCCGCCGCGTCACCGATGCCGAGGTCGAGAAGGACCGCAAACTCGTGCCCTATTCGATCGTGGATGGCGGCAATGGCGATGCCTGGGTTGAAGTGAAGGGTGAGAAATTCTCGCCCGCGCAGGTCTCGGCCGTGATCCTGCAAAAGATGAAGGAAACCGCCGAGAGCTATCTGGGCGAAAGCGTCACGCAAGCCGTGATCACCGTTCCGGCCTATTTCAACGACGCGCAACGTCAGGCCACCAAGGACGCGGGCAAGATCGCGGGCCTTGAAGTGCTGCGCATCATCAACGAGCCCACCGCCGCGGCGCTGGCCTATGGTCTGGACAAGGCCGGCACGAAAACCATCGCGGTCTATGACCTTGGCGGCGGCACCTTCGACGTGACCATTCTGGAACTGGGCGATGGCGTCTTTGAGGTGCAGGCCACCAACGGCGACACCTTCCTGGGCGGTGAAGACTTCGACATGCGGATCGTGAGCTACCTCGCCGAGGAGTTCAAGAAAGAGCATGGCGTCGATCTGACCAAGGACAAGATGGCGCTGCAGCGTCTGAAGGAAGCCGCGGAAAAGGCCAAGATCGAGCTCTCGAGCGCGCAACAGACCGAGATCAACCAGCCGTTCATCTCGATGGATGCCTCCTCGGGCACGCCTTTGCACATGGTCATGAAGCTGACCCGCGCCAAGCTGGAAAGCCTTGTCGATGACCTGATCAAGAAGTCGATGAAACCCTGTGCCGCCGCGCTGAAAGATGCCGGCCTGAGCAAGGATGACATCGACGAGGTGGTTCTGGTCGGCGGCATGACCCGGATGCCGAAAGTGGTCGAGGAAGTGACCAAATTCTTCGGCAAGGAGCCGCACAAGGGTGTGAACCCGGACGAAGTGGTGGCGCTCGGTGCGGCCATTCAGGCCGGCGTGCTGCAGGGCGACGTGAAGGACGTGCTGCTTCTGGACGTGACGCCGCTGTCGCTTGGCATCGAGACGCTGGGCGGCGTGTTCACCCGTCTGATCGACCGCAACACCACGATCCCGACCAAGAAAAGCCAGGTCTTCTCGACCGCCGAGGACAACCAGAATGCCGTGACCATCCGCGTCTTCCAGGGCGAGCGGGAAATGGCCGCGGACAACAAGATGCTGGGCATGTTCAACCTCGAAAACATCCCGCCCGCGCCGCGCGGCGTGCCGCAGATCGAGGTGACCTTCGACATCGACGCCAACGGCATCGTCTCGGTCAGCGCCAAGGACAAGGGCACCGGCAAGGAGCAGCGGATCACGATCCAGGCTTCGGGCGGTCTCTCGGATGACGAGATCGAGAAGATGGTCAAGGACGCCGAGGCCAATGCCGACGCCGACAAGGCCCGCAAGGAGCTCGTGGAGACCAAGAACCAGGGCGAAAGCCTGCTGCATTCGACGCGCAAGTCGCTCGAAGAGCATGGCGACAAGGTCGATGGCTCGACCGTCGAGGTGATCGAACTGGCCTGCAACGCGCTGGAAGAGGCGCTCAAATCCGAAGAGCCCGGCAAGATCAAGGGGGCGATCAGCAACCTGACCGACGCCGCGATGAAGCTCGGGGAAGCCATCTACAAGGCACAGGCGGCCGAGGCTGGCCCGGGCGCCGATGCGGATGACGAAGACGGTGGTCCGCGCGATATCGATGACGATATCGTCGATGCCGACTTCGAGGATATGGGCGAGAACAAGCGCAAGTAAGCGCCGGAACCTGAGGAGCGGGCCCCCCTTGGGGGCCCGTTTCCCCATGTTCCCCCAAAGGGGGTACTGGAATGGCAAAACGCGATTTCTACGAGGTTCTGGGCGTTGCGCGCGGGGCTTCGGCCGAGGAGCTGAAAAAAGCCTATCGCACCAAGGCGAAAGAGTTTCACCCCGACCGCAACAAGGACAACCCGGACGCCGAGGCCCAGTTCAAGGAAGTGAACGAGGCCTATGACGTGCTGAAGGATGCCGACAAGAAGGCGGCCTATGACCGCTATGGCCATGCGGCCTTCGAGGGCGGCATGGGCGGCGGTGGCCCGCGCGGCGGCGCCTATGCGCAGGGCGATTTCGCCTCTGCCTTCTCGGATGTGTTCGAGGATCTCTTCGGTGACTTCATGGGCGGCCGCGGCGGCCCGGGCGGTAGCGGACGAAGCCGCGCCACCCGGGGCTCGGACCTGCGCTATAACATGCGGGTCACGCTGGAAGAGGCCTACAAGGGCGCGCAGAAGACGATCACCGTGCCCGGCTCGGCGCAATGCGGGGCCTGCAACGGCACCGGCGCCGAAGGCGGGGCCGAGCCGCAGACCTGCCCGACCTGTTCGGGCATGGGCAAGGTGCGCGCGCAGAACGGCTTCTTCACCGTCGAACGCACCTGCCCGACCTGTGGCGGCGCCGGTCAGGTGGTGAAGAACCCCTGCAAGGTCTGCCATGGCGCGGGCCGGGTCGAGAAGGAACGCACGCTCTCGGTCAATATCCCGGCGGGGGTCGAGACCGGCACCCGGATCCGGCTGGCCGGTGAGGGCGAGGCCGGGATGCGCGGCGGGCCCTCGGGCGATCTCTATATCTTCATCGAGGTGAGCGAACATGCGCTCTTTCAGCGCGAGGGCGTGAACCTCTATTGCCGGGTGCCGGTCAGCATGGCCTCGGCCGCGCTGGGTGGCGAGGTCGAGGTGCCCACGATCGACGGCGGACGGAGCCGCGTGAAGATCCCGCAGGGCAGCCAGTCGGGTCGGCAGATGCGTCTGCGTGGCAAGGGCATGCCCGCGCTGCGCGGCGCGGGTCTGGGCGATATGGTGATCGAACTGGCGGTGGAAACCCCGGTGAACCTGACCTCGCGGCAGAAAGAGCTGCTGCGCGAGTTCGAGAAGATCGAGGCCGAGAACAACCCCGAAGGCGCGTCGTTCTTCAAGAAGGTCAAGAGCTTCTGGGACGGGATGAAAGGATGAACGGGCGCCTTCGGGCGCCCTTTCTCTTTGAGTATTTGCATCAAGGAAAAGCTTAAACGGTTTTTTAACCATCCTGGGCGCAGGCTCGGGCCATGAAACCCCGCGCCCCTGCCTTTTCCGAAGCCCCGCTGCCGCTTTTTGCGCCCGATGAGGCCGTGCCCGTGGCCATGGCGCCCGGGCGGCTGCCGTCCTATCTGGCGGACCATCGTGCGCGGTTGCGGGCGCGGTTCATGGAGGGGGGCGCCACCGCCCTGCCCGATTACGAGATGCTGGAGCTGGTTCTGTTCCGCGCGATCCCGCGGCAGGATGTGAAGCCGCTCGCGCGGCGGCTGATCGACACATTCGGGGATTTCGGCCGGGTGATTTCGGCCCCGCCCGCACGGCTGGCCGAGGTAACCGGCGTCGGCGCTGCCGTGGTGCAGGAATTGAAGATCGTCGAGGCCGCGGCGCAGCGGCTGGCGCGGGCGAAGGTGATGCATCGCCCGGTGCTGAGCAGCTGGGCCGCGCTGGTCGATTACTGCCACACCGCGATGGCGCATCGCGAGACGGAGCAGTTCCGCGCGCTCTATCTCGATCGCAAGAACGTGCTGATCGCGGATGAGGAGCAGGCCCGCGGCACGGTTGATCACGTGCCGGTCTATCCGCGCGAGGTGATCAAGCGGGGGCTGGAATTGAACGCCTCGGCGCTGATTCTGGTGCACAATCACCCCTCAGGCGACCCGACCCCGTCGGAGGCCGATATCGCGATGACCGCTCAGATCCGCATGGCGGGCGAGATCATGGGGATCGTGCTGCACGACCACCTGATCATCGGCAAAAGCACCGAGCTGAGCTTCCGCGCGGAAGGCTTGCTTTAGTTCGTCGCGGCGAGCGAAACCGCCGCCTGCGGCAGATCGAGAACCACCGATCCGCCCGGATCGGCCCCCGCCTCGGCGCCATCGACGGGCTGCAGAGCCTCGGCGCAATCGGGCATCGCGAAGGTGACTTGCACCGGCGCCTCAAACCGACCGGCCCGCACATGCAGCACCTGCGCCTGCAGATCACGGCCACAGCTTGCCGCGGTCACCGGCGCCTCGAGGTCAAAGCGGATATCGGTCATCGCGGCGGGCGCGGAATAGACCTCGGCATGGGGTCCCTCGGCGCCATCGCCATAGGCCAGCATATAGCCGCCGAGCGGCGTATCGGGGGTGCGCGGCGCCGCGGCGAAGATATGCCCCGCCCCGCCATAGGCCGAGCCGTATTCATAGGCGTTCAGATGGATCGCAGCGGGGCCGGTCCACAACAGAATCATCCGGTCGATCAGATCGGTTCCGGCAACCGCGCGGGTTGCGTCGAGCCCCTCGCCCGAGGGCAGAAGCGCCGCGACGGACACCTCGGGGCCGAGCGCGGGGATCACCCCGGACCAGCGCCCCGTCGCATCGAGCCGCGCCGCAAAGCCCATCGGCCCTTGGCGCAGGGTGACGGTCCCGCCCGGATCACAGGGCGCGCTGAGCGCGACCGAGACCAGCCCGCGGGGCATAGGGCCAAGCGACAGCGTGGCGGGCGCGCAGGCCGGCTGAAAGCCCTGAACCGCGGGCTCGGCCGGCAGGGCGGGGTCGGCGCGCAGGGCCTCGGGCGAGAGCGGACGCGTGGGCAGTTGCGGCAGGGCGGCGACCTCGGAAATCGTCAGGCCGGTGACCTGCACCCCGGTCGCCATGGGATCGGCTGCGGGAACCGGGACGGGCTGCAGGGCCGCGGGATCAGTCGCGGGCATCGGGCCTTGGGCCGTTTGCATCACATGGCCGGTGGCAGCCGCCAGCAAAAAGGTGGCGGCAACGATCGACACCTTGCGCAGATTTTGCATCCCAACCTCCTGTCATTGCTGACCTTTTTACGGAAGCTAAAGCGGGATGACGGCGAAGCGATGGCGCGATCGGGGCATTGTTTCCAAATTCGGCGCGCGGTGCGGCCCCGTATCTGGAAGGTATTTTCCTAAAATCCGCTAGATATCGAAAGGGCGGCGGAGCCCTGCGGCCCGCCGCCCGAATGGCGCCATAATTCGGTCAGACCAGTTTGCCGTGGCAATGCTTGAATTTCAGCCCCGAGCCGCAGGGGCAGAGATCGTTGCGCGCGGGGTTGCCCCAGGTCGTCGGATCCGATTCGTCAAAGCCCGGCAGCGCCGCCGAAGCCTGCGCATCCCCCGCCGGAGCGGCCGCCGCACCGGACGCACCACCGGCCGCCGCGCCCGGGTCAAGGGTCATCCCGGCCTGCGCCGCCTGCGCCATGATCTGCGCCTGCATCGCGGCGCGTTCCTCTTCGGTCAGCGGCCGGATCTGCGCCAGCCGCTTGGTCACCTCGGAGCGCAGACTGTCGAGCATGGTCTCGAACAGCTGGAAGCTCTCGGTCTTGTATTCCGACAGCGGATCGCGCTGCGCATAGCCGCGGAAGCCCACGACCGAGCGCAGATGTTCCAGCGTCACCAGATGCTCGCGCCATTTCGCATCGATCGTCTGCAAGAGGACCTGTTTCTCGATCGTGCGCATCGTCTCGGCGCCGAAGCCCTCGGCCTTCTGCGCCATATAACCATCCGACGCCTGCGCGATCCGCTCGCGCAGCACGTCATGATCGACGCCCTCTTCCGCCGCCCAGGCCGCGACCGGCAGATCGAGGTTCAGCGCCTCGGCCAGACCGCGGTGCAGCCCCTCGACATCCCATTGATCGGCATAGGTTTTCGGCGGCGCATAGCTGTCGATCAGATCGTCGATCACCTGATGGCGCATATCGCCCGCGATCTCGGCGATCTCGTCGGTTTCCATGATCTCGCGGCGCTGGCTGAAGATCGCCTTGCGCTGGTCGTTCATCACATCGTCGAATTTCAGCAACTGTTTGCGGATATCGAAGTTGCGGCCCTCGACCTTGGCCTGGGCGCGTTCCAGCGACTTGTTCACCCAAGGATGGATGATCGCCTCGCCCTCTTTCATGCCCAGTTTTGACAGCACCGACTCCAGCTTGTCCGAGCCGAAGATGCGCATCAGATCGTCTTCCAGCGACAGGAAGAACAGCGAACGCCCCGGGTCGCCCTGACGGCCCGACCGGCCGCGCAGCTGGTTGTCGATGCGGCGGCTCTCGTGGCGCTCGGTGGCCAGAACGAAGAGGCCCCCGGCCTCGAGGACCTTTTTCTTTTCCTCGGCATGCTCGGCTTCGATGCGGGCGCGCAGCTCCTCGGGGTTTGCGTCGGGGTTGGCGGCGAGCTCTTCGAGCACCTTCATCTCGACGTTGCCGCCGAGCTGAATATCGGTGCCGCGGCCGGCCATGTTGGTGGCGATGGTCACCGCGCCCAGACGCCCGGCATCGGCGACGATCTTGGCCTCTTGCTCGTGCTGACGCGCGTTCAGCACGTTATGCGGGATACCCGCGGCCTTGAGCATCGCCGAGAGCATCTCGGATTTCTCGATCGAGGTGGTGCCGACAAGGATCGGCTGACCCTTCTCATGCGCCTTCTGGATCGCCTGAATCACGGCGTCATATTTTTCGCGCTGGGTGCGATAGACGCGGTCGTGGTCGTCCTTGCGCTGCACCGGGCGGTTGGTGGGCACTTCGACGACGCCGAGCTTGTAGATCTCGGCGAATTCCTCGGCCTCTGTCGAGGCGGTGCCGGTCATGCCCGCCAGCTTGTTGTAAAGCCGGAAATAGTTCTGGAAGGTGACCGAGGCCAGCGTCACGTTCTCGGGCTGGATGGCCACACCTTCCTTGGCCTCGATCGCCTGATGTAGGCCATCCGACAGGCGGCGGCCCTTCATCATGCGGCCGGTGAATTCGTCGATCAGCACGACCTCGCCGCCCATCACCACATAGTTCTGATCCTTGTGGAACAGCTTGTGGGCGCGCAGCGCCTGGGTGACATGGTGCACGATCGTCGTGCTTTCGGGATCATAGAGCGATTGACCCTCGGGCAGGATGCCAGCCTCGTGCAGGCGGGTTTCCAGAAATTCGTTGCCCTCTTCGGTATAGGTCGCGTTGCGGCCCTTCTCGTCGATGGTGTAATGCGCCTCGATCAGCTCGGGGATGAACTTGTCCAGCGTCACATAGAGGTCCGAGCGGTCCTGCGAGGGGCCCGAGATGATCAGCGGCGTGCGCGCCTCGTCGATCAGGATGCTGTCCACCTCGTCGACGATGGCGAAGAAATGGCCGCGCTGGCGCATGCGGTCCAGTTCCGGTTCCATGTTGTCGCGCAGATAGTCGAAGCCGAGCTCGTTGTTCGTGGCATAGGTCACGTCGGCCTTGTAGGCCGCGCGTTTCTCGTCCTCGGATTGATAGGGCACGACGACGCCGGTGGTCAGCCCGAGCGCGCCATGCACCTTGCCCATCCATTCCGCATCGCGCCGCGCCAGATAGTCGTTCACCGTGACGACATGCACGCCCTTGCCCGCCAGCGCATTCAGATAGCTCGGGAAGGTCGCCATCAGCGTCTTGCCCTCGCCGGTCTTCATCTCGGCAATGTTACCCTGATGCAGGAAGATCCCGCCCATCAGCTGCACATCGAAGGCGCGCAGGCCCAGTGCGCGGCGCGCCGCCTCGCGGCAGTTGGCGAAGGCCTCGGGCAAAAGCGCATCGAGGCTTTCGCCGCCCTGCGCGCGGCCCTGCAGCTCGCGGGTCTTTTCCTTGATCTGCTCATCGGTCAGTTTCTCGAATTCGGGTTCGAGCGCGTTGATCTTGGCGACCAGCGGACGGATCGACTTGACTTTGCGGTCATTCGGCGTGCCGAAGACCTTCCTTGCGATAGTTCCGAGGCCCAGCATGTTTTCTCCGCGGGTTCGTCTGACCAAATCGTGTGACAAGCGACCTTGCCCCGCCCATCGCTGCCGCCTAGAACGGCTAACGAAAAAAGGGCGCAGCTGTCTTCACAAGACCCTTGGCGATGTAAGGGGCTGCCGTCTGAGTGTCAACGCCGCGGGCCCCGCGGCCCTTGCCGGGAGAGGCTTTCGATGCGGAAACTGACCGAATTCATGGGGGCCACGGCGCTTGTGCTGTGCGCCGCGCTGCCCGCGCTGGCCGAGGATGCCAAGCCGCGCACCGATCTGACCGCCGACAGCGTTCTGGCCACCGTGAACGGCAAAGAGATCACGCTGGGCCAGATGATCACCGTGCGCAACGGCCTGCCGCCGGAATATCTGCAGCTGCCCGATGATATCCTGTTCAACGGGATCCTCGATCAGCTGGTGCAGCAGACCGCGCTGGCCGAGATCGGCGAGGCGCGGATGACCCGGCGCGACGAGATCGCGCTGGAGGTGGACCGCCGCGCCTATCTGGCGGGCGCGGTTCTGGATTACACCGCCCAGACCGCGGTCACCGAAGAGAAGATCGAAGAGGCCTACAAGGTCAAATACGCCAGCGCCGAACCCTCGCGGGAATTCCACGCCGCGCATATCATCGTGGATAGCGAAGAAGCCGCGGCGAAGATCAAGGCTGCGATCGACGGCGGCGCCGATTTCGCCGAGGAAGCGCGGAAGAACTCGACCGATGGCGCGGCGGCGAATGGCGGCGATCTGGGCTGGTTCAAGCTCGAGGCGATGGTGCAGCCCTTCGCCGAAGCGATCGCCAGCATGAAAGAGGGCGAGGTCAAGGGCCCGGTGCAGACCGAATACGGCTGGCATGTGGTCAAGCTGATGGAAAGCCGTCTGACCGAGGCGCCCAAGATCGAGGATGTCCGCGACGAGCTGATCGGCGATCTGCGCCAGCAGGCCGTGGAAACCCGCGTGACGGAGACCGTGGAAAAGGCCAAGATCGAGAAGATGGTGGACGGGGTCGATCCCGCCATCCTGAAAAACGACGCGCTTCTGGGCCAGTAAGGCGGGGACGAGATGGCGAAGAAAGACAAGGAACTCAAGGCCAAGGTCGACAAGCTCAAGACCAAGGTCAAGAAGCTCAAGGCAGAGCTGTCGGCCTCGGTCGCCGAAGGGGTGAGCGAAGCCGAGGCCGTGGTCGCCAAGGTCAAGGCGCACAAGGTCTCGCCGCTGGCGCCCGCCGCCTTCCCGGCGCTGCCGGTGATCGAGGGTGTGGCCTTTGCCGCGGCGCCCGCGGGCGTGCGCTATGCCGGCCGGACCGATGTGATGCTGGCGGTGATCGAGCCGGGCGCGACCCTTGCCGGGGTGTTCACCACCTCCTCGACGCGGGCGGCCTGCGTGCTGGATTGCCAGGCCAAGCTGAAGGCCAAGACCGGCCTTGAGGCGGGCGCCGCAATCATCGTGAACTCGGGCAATGCCAATGCCTTCACCGGCGCGGGCGGTCAGACCGCCGTCGACGCGGTGACCGGCGCGGTGGCCGAGGCGCTCGGCCTGCCCACCAGCCGGGTGTTCAGCTCCTCGACCGGGGTGATCGGCGAGCCGCTGCCCTATGACCGCATCACCGCGGTCGTGCCGGGCCTGATCGCCGCGCTCGACCCCGAGGGGATGGAGGCCGCCGCCCGCGCGATCATGACCACCGACACCTTCCCCAAGGGCGCCTCGGCCGAGATCGAGGGCGAAGGCGGCACCATCCGCATCGCGGGCATCGCCAAGGGCTCGGGGATGATTGCGCCGAACATGGCGACGATGCTGGTTTACATCTTCACCGATGCGAAGATTTCTGCGGCGAACCTGCAAAAGATGCTGTCGCGTCAGGTGGATGGCACCTTCAACGCGATCACGGTGGATAGCGACACCTCGACCTCGGATGCGCTGATCCTGGCGGCGACGGGGCGCTCGGCTGCGGCCGAGATCAGCGATATGCGCTCCAAGGTCGCGAAGGATTTCGAGGCCGCGCTGCGCGCCGTGATGCTCGATCTGGCGCATCAGGTGGTGAAGGACGGCGAAGGTGCGACGAAATTCGTCGAGGTCCGCGTGAGTGGCGCCGAGAGCGCCGAGGATGCCCATAAGGTGGCGATGGCGGTGGCCAATTCGCCGCTGGTCAAGACCGCGCTGGCCGGTGAGGATGCGAACTGGGGCCGCGTCGTGGCCGCGGTGGGCAAATCGGGCGCCAAGGCCGATCGCGACCGGCTACGGATCAGCTTCGGCGATATGGTTCTGGCCGAGAATGGCTGGCGCGTGCCGGATTATTCCGAAGAGGCTGCAAGCGCCTATATGAAGGGGCAGGAGCTGGTGATCGGCATTGATCTGGGGCTCGGGCGCGCCGCGAAATCGGTCTGGACCTGCGATCTGACGCATCGCTACATCGACATCAACGCGGATTACCGTTCGTGAGCGGTGGCTGCGGCCCCGATATCCCCGCCCCGGTCAGCCCGGGGCGGGTGGTTCTGGTCAGCGCGGTCGCGCTGATCGACGCCGACGGGCGGGTTCTGCTGGCGCAGCGCCCGCCGGGCAAATCGCTGGCGGGGCTCTGGGAATTTCCGGGCGGCAAGGTCGAGCCGGGCGAAACCCCCGAGGCCGCGCTGATCCGCGAGCTGCACGAGGAGCTGGGCATCGAAACCTGGCATTCGTGCCTGGCGCCGCTGACCTTCGCCAGCCACAGCTACCCCGATTTCCACCTGCTGATGCCGCTTTTCGCCTGTCGGCGCTGGGGGGGAATCGTTACCCCGCGCGAGGGGCAGGGTCTGGCCTGGGTCCGGGCGGCAGAGCTCAAGAATTATGCGATGCCGCCTGCAGATGAACCACTAATCCCGATTCTGCGCGATTGGTTGTGATTTGGCGTTCTCCGACCGCCACATTTCGTCGCATTTTAGTCGAACCCCTGCGTTTTTTGTTTGCCATTTGTAAACAATTTGCGACTAGACTGGAGCACGGAACGAATTCAGTCGCAATGGGAGGGAAAGCCATGCTGCGCACGATCGTGGTCGGAAGTTCGGTGTCGGTTCAGGGCATTTT
Source organism: Sphingomonadales bacterium (assembly GCA_014763785.1). Lineage (GTDB taxonomy): Bacteria > Pseudomonadota > Alphaproteobacteria > Rhodobacterales > Rhodobacteraceae > Rhodobacter. The sequence continues at coordinate 28,169 of JACXUS010000003.1, forward strand.
CGAAGCCCAGCTCGACAATGGCAAGATCGTGGTTCGCGTCGATGACCGGCTCTATGCCGGGCGTCCGGTCGTCAAGAAAACCTCCTGATCGCGCGGCGACCCCGGCGACGGGTCCGCGATCGGGATCGGGTTTGGGAGGACCCGTAACGAGAGCCAACCACAAGCTGAAATAAGAAACGGGGGGCATCTGCCCCCCGTTTTCGTTTCCGCTCATCTGGCGCGCCCCGTGAGGGGGCAGCGCATCGCACCCCCTTACAGGGTGCGCTGCACTTCCTCGCGCTCGAAGATCTCGATGACATCGCCTTGGCGGATATCGTCGTAGTTCTCGAAGGCCATACCGCATTCCTGACCCGAGATGACCTCTTTCACCTCGTCCTTGAAGCGTTTCAGCGTCTTCAGCGTGCCCTCGTGGATCACCACGTTGTCACGCAGCAGACGCACGCCCGCCGAGCGACGCGCCACACCTTCGGTGACCAGACAGCCCGCAACCTTGCCGACGCCCGAAACGCGGAACACTTCCTTGATCTCGGCATAGCCGATGAAGTTCTCGCGGATCTCGGCCTTCAGCAGGCCCGAGGCAGCGGCTTTGATATCGTCCACCAGATCGTAGATGATCGAGTAATAGCGGATCTCGACGCCCTTCTGGTTCGCGGCCGCCCGCGCCGGCGCATTGGCCCGCACGTTGAAGCCGATGACCGGCGCGCCCGAGGCTTCGGCCAGGCCGATATCGCTTTCGGTGATGGCGCCCACGGCCGAATGCAGCACGCGCACGCGCACCTCTTCGTTGCCGACCTTCTCCAGCGCCTGGGTGATCGCCTCGGCCGAGCCCTGCACGTCGGCCTTCACCACCACCGGCAGCTCCGAGACGTTCAGATCGGCCTTGGCCTTGGCCATCAACTGCTCCAGCGAGACGCTGGCACCGGCTGCGGCGCGTTTGTCCTTGGCGACCGAGATCCGGTAATCGGCGATCTCGCGGGCCTGCGCTTCGGTCTCGACGACGTTCAGCACGTCACCGGCTTCGGGCGTGCCGTTGAGGCCCAGAACCTCGACCGGAACCGAGGGGCCGGCCTCGTCGACGCGGTCACCCTTGTCGTTGATCAGCGCGCGGACCTTGCCCCACTGCTCACCCACGACGAAGATATCGCCGCGTTTCAGCGTGCCGTGCTGCACCAGAACCGTCGCGACCGGGCCGCGGCCCACGTCGAGCTTGGCTTCGATCACCGCGCCCTGCGCCGCGCGCTCGGGGTTGGCGCGCAGCTCGAGGATCTCGGCCTGCAGCGCGATCGCCTCCAGCAGCGCATCGAGCCCCTTGCCGGTCTTGGCGGACACTTCGACGGTCTGCACATCGCCGCCCATTTCCTCGACCACAACCTCGTGCTGCAGCAGGTCGGTGCGGACCTTCTGCGCATTGGCGCTCGGCTTGTCGATCTTGTTGATCGCCACGATCATCGGCACCTTGGCGGCCTTGGCGTGGTTGATCGCTTCGATCGTCTGCGGCATCACCGCGTCATCGGCAGCCACGACCAGCACGACGATATCGGTGACCTGCGCACCGCGCGCCCGCATCGAGGTGAAGGCCGCGTGGCCGGGCGTATCGAGGAAGGTCAGCTTCGCGCCCGATTCGGTCGTCACCTGATAGGCGCCGATATGCTGGGTGATCCCGCCAGCCTCGCCCGAGACCACATTCGCATGCCGGATCGCATCCAGAAGCGAGGTCTTGCCGTGGTCGACGTGGCCCATGATCGTGATGATCGGCGGGCGCGAGACCAGATCCTCGGGCTTGTCCTTGACCGTGTCGATCACCTGCTCGACATCGGCATCCGAGACGCGCACCGCGCGGTGGCCGAATTCCTCGATCACCAGCTCGGCGGTATCGGCGTCGATGGTCTGGTTCGCGGTGACCATCATGCCCATCTTCATCAGCGCCTTGACGACATCGGCGCCGCGCTCGGCCATCCGGTTCGCCAGTTCCGAGACGACGATCGTCTCGGGCAGCTGCACGTCACGCGCCTGCTTCTCGGCTTTCTGACCGAAGCCCATGCCCTTCTGACGCGCCTTTTCCTGCTTGCGCTTCATCGCCGCGAGCGAGCGCTGACGCCCGCCTTCGCCCTCGATGTCGCTCAGGCTCAGCTTGCCGGACCGGCGGCCATCGTCGCCCTTGCCCTTGCCCTTGGCATCGCGGTCGCCCGCACCGGGGCCGGCGCGCTCGTCGCGGTCGCGGTCGGTCTTGCGGGGCCCGGTGGCCGAAACGCCCTTGGTCGCGGCCCGCGCCGCTGCAGCCTCGGCCGCCGCCGGATCGGCAGGCGTCGCCGGGGTGGCGGCTTTCGGGGCCTTGCGGACCTCTTCCTTCTTCTTCTCGCGCAGCTCGGCCTCGCGGGCCTTGCGCTCGTCTTCCTCGGCCTTCAGCCGCAGCGCTTCTTCGCGCTCGCGCTCTTCGCGCTCCTTGGCTTCGATCTCGGCGCGGCGGCGCTCACGCTCTTCCTCGCGGGCCTTTTCGTCGGCGGCGCGTTGCGCGGCTTCCTCGACCTCGCGGGCCTTCGCGGCCTGAAGCGCCTTCAGGCGGCGCTCCATCTCGGCGTCGGAAATCCCCGCGGGGCGCTTCGACGGATCGCCCAGCGCCGGGTTGCCACCCGGCTTGGTGCCGCCCTGCCCCGGCTTCGGCACGACCACCTTCTTGCGCTTGGTCTCGACCACCACGCTTTTCGTGCGGCCATGGGAGAAGCTCTGCTTCACCTGACCGGGCCGCGCGCCGCCAAGACCCAAGGGTTTTTTGCCGTCCGTATCGTTCATGCCGTCTTCGTATCCTTCAAGGCGGTCTTGCCGCCGTCCTGCTTGCGCAATCCCGCAAGCCTTGCCGCTTCCTGTATAACACGCGGAGTGAGTCCGCCAGCCGCAAGCGCGCCGTGTATGGCATGATCGCGGCCGAAAGCCAAACCCAATTCAGAGCTGGTGAGGCAACCGAACCATCGGGCCCCCTCGGGGGTCCAGAGCTTGCCCTTGCCGCGCTCGGATCCGTCCGAGGCCTGAAAGAGCACCTTCACGCGTCCCTCCGAGAGCCAGCCCTTGACCTTCTCGAAGCCGATGACCGCCTTGCCGGATTTCCGAACCAGAGAGATAAGCTCGATCACGCGATGGGCAAGGCCCTGTTCCACGAGATCGGCCAGATTTTCCGGTGCCTTTGCGGGGGCCTTGGCGGCCCGCGCGAACAGCCCCTTGGCCGCGGCCTTCTCGATCGCCGCCCGATCGGCGGTGACCCAGATGCCGCGACCGGGCAGTTTCTCGGCCAGATCGGGATAGATCAGCCCATCGGGGCCCAGCACGAAACGCACCAAGCCAGCCTTGGGCTGCACGTCACCCGTGACGATGCAGCGCCGCTCCGGCAGCTCGTTCGTTTTGTCCTGGCCCCCGCGGGTCATCTTATTCCTCTTCCTCCGGCTCGATTTCGTCTTCCTCGGCCTCAAGCTCCGACGGATCGACCCAGCCTAGCTGAATCCGCGCGGTCATGATCAGCGCCTGCGCATCCTCAAGGCTCATGTCGAATTTCTCGAGCAGCCCTTCGTCCTTCTGGCGCTGGCCATCGACCGTGGTCCAGCCACCGGCCAGTTCCCAGTCGGCGCAGGTCGCGAAATCTTCCAGCGTCTTGATGCCATCCCGGGCCAGCGCCTCGATCATCTGCGGCGTCAGCCCCTCGAAATCGAAGAGCGACTGTTCCACGCCCAGTTCCTTCGCGGCGGCGATCGCCTTTGCGTTCTGCGCCTCGATGAAGTCGCGGGCGCGGGCCTGCAGCTCCTGCGCGGTGCCTTCGTCGACGCCCTCGATCGAGAGCAGCTCGTCGAGGTCGACATAGGCCACCTCTTCGAGGTTGGTGAAGCCCTCGGCGACCAGCAGCTGGGCGAAGAATTCGTCCAGATCCAGCGCCTCGGCGAACAGCTTGGTGCGTTCCGCGAATTCGGCCTGACGGCGGCTCGATTCCTCGGCCTCGGTCAGAATGTCGATGTCGAGGCCGGTCAGCTGGCTGGCCAGACGCACGTTCTGACCGCGGCGGCCGATGGCGAGGCTGAGCTGCTCGTCGGGCACCACGACCTCGATCTTGCCGGCGTCTTCATCGACGACAACCTTCGAGACCTCGGCCGGTTGCAGCGCGTTCACGAGGAAGGTCGCCTGATCTTCATTCCACGGAATGATGTCGATCTTCTCGCCCTGCAGCTCGCCCACCACGGCCTGAACGCGCGAGCCGCGCATCCCGACGCAGGCGCCGACCGGGTCGATCGAATTGTCATTCGACACAACGGCGATCTTCGCGCGCGACCCGGGGTCGCGGGCCACGGCCTTGATCTCGATGATGCCGTCGTAGATTTCCGGCACTTCCATCTTGAACAGCTCCGCCATGAATTGCGGATCGGTGCGGCTCAGGAAGATCTGCGGGCCACGGGTCTCGCGGCGCACGTCTTTCACATAGGCGCGGATCCGGTCGTTCGGGCGATAGCTCTCGCGGCCGATCTTCTCGTTGCGGCGCAGGATGGCTTCGCCGCGGCCGATATCCACGATGATGTTGCCGTATTCCTCGCGCTTGACCAGACCGTTGATGATCGTGCCCTTGCGGCCCTTGAATTCCTCGAACTGGCGGTCGCGCTCGGCCTCGCGGACCTTCTGCAGGATCACCTGTTTCGCCGATTGCGCGGCGATCCGGCCCAGATCGACCGGGGGAACCTCGTCGATCACCTCATCGCCGATCTGCGGATCGCTGAGATATTGCTTGGCCTGTTTGACGGTCAGCTCGGCCTGATAGTTCTCCAGCGCCTCATCCTCGACCACGGTGCGCACCCGGGTGAAACGCGCGCGGCCGGTCTTGCGGTCGATATGCACGCGGATGTCCATCTCGGCGCCATAGCGCGACTTCGCGGCCCGCGCGAGGCTGTCCTCCATCGCCTGGATCACCAGATCCGGGTCGATCATCTTCTCGCGCGCAACGGCCTCGGCCGTCTGCAGAAGTTCAAGCTGGTTGGCAGAGGTGATTGCCATCTCTCAGGTCTCCTCGTCGGGGGAATTCTGGCCGTCTTCGGGCGTTTCGTCGTCTTCGGTCTCGATCTCGTCGAATTGCTCTTCGTCGATGATCCCGGCATCCTTGCGCTGGCGCAGCATCTCGGCGATCAGCTCGTCGGTCAGCACCAGTTTCGCATCGGCGAGCCAGTCGAACTGCAGGCCGATGGTCACATCCTGACCCTGATCCTCGATCTCGATCAGCACCTCGTCGCCCTCGGTGCCGCGCAGCATCCCCTTGAAGCGCTTGCGCCCGTCGATCTGCTCGGTGGTCTCAAGGCGGACCTCATAGCCTTCCCAGGCGTCGAAATCCTTCAGCCGGGTCAGCGGCCGGTCGATCCCGGGCGAGGACACCTCAAGCGTATATTGCTCGGTGATCGGGTCCTCGACATCGAGCACCGCCGACACCCCGGTCGAGATCGCCGCGCAATCGTCGACATTGATGCCGCCCTCGGGGCGGTCGGCCATGATCTGCAGCGTCGCATGCTTGCCACCCTGCAGGCGGATGCGCACCAGCTCATAGCCCAGCCCCTCGATCACGGGGGCGACGATCTCGGCCAGGCGCCGGTCGATCGCAGTCTTGGCGATGAGATCGCTCATAGTTCCGGTCCTTAAAACAAAAAACGGGCCCTTGCGGCCCGTCACACGTTTCCGGTGGGTCCCGGGTTTGGACCCCGGCACGCCGCTGTTGAAGCGCATATAGGCCAAGCGGCCCGAGTCTGCAAGAAAAGACTTGCTGCAAGAAAAGACTTCGCTTAGGTCCGCAGCCGGTCCATCGCCGCGACCAGCGCCGCGCTGATCCCCGGCTCGCTGAGCGCATGGCCCGCGGCGGGCACCATACGCAGATTGGCCCGCGCCCAGCCCTGCGACAGCCGCCAGCTGGACAGCGGCGGGCAGATCATATCCATCCGGCCCTGCACGATGGTCGCCGGAATATGCTCGATCCGGTGCCGATCGCGCAGGATCTGGCCGTCCTGCTCGAGAAAGGCCGCATTGCTGAAATAGTGATTCTCAAGCCGGGCAAAGGCGCGGGCATAATCGGGCGGCGCCTCGCCCGGCAGGCCATCGAAATCGACGCTGGCCAAGGCATTTTCCCACATCGCCCAGGATCGGGCAAAGCGCGCCTCTTCGGCATAATCGCCGGAGAAGAGCCGCTTGTGATAGGCCGCGATCAGATCGCCGCGCTCATCTTCCGGGATCGCAGCGGTGAAGTTCTGCCACAGATCGGGGAAGAACTGCCCCGCGCCGCCGCCATAGAACCAGTCCAGCTCGCTCTGCATTGCCAGAAACACGCCGCGCAACACCAGCGCGCGCACCCGGTCGGGATGCGCCTCGGCATAGATCAGCGCCAGCGTCGCCCCCCATGACCCGCCAAAGACGACCCAGTCGCTGATCCCCAGCGTCGCGCGAATCCGCTCGATATCGGCGACCAGATGCCATGTGGTATTGGCGGTCACCGACGCATGCGGACGCGACAGACCGCAACCACGCTGATCGAACATCACCACGCGGTAATGCGCGGGATCGAAGAAGCGCCGCATCGCCGGGCTGCACCCGCCCCCCGGCCCGCCATGGCAGACCAGAACCGGCATCCCGTTCGGATGCCCCGATTGCTCGACATAGAGCCGATGCCCGTCGCCCATATCCAGCATGCGCTGATCGAAGGGCTCGATCGGCGGGTAAAGAAAGGCACTGGCTGTGCGCTTTTGCCCTGCGGTTCTGTCCATGAACGGACTATATAACGGCACAAGCGTCCCCGCCATGGGGCGAATGCGAGGAATGCGGAGACAGCGATGAGTGCGGCACCCAACAGCATCGACCCGGCCGAAGTGGCGAAATTCGAGGCAATGGCGGCAGAATGGTGGGACCCGAACGGCAAATTCAAGCCGCTGCACATGCTCAACCCCTGCCGGCTGGATTACATCGTCACGCAGATCGCGGCGCAATTCGGCCGCGACCTGACGGCGCCGCGCCCGTTCGAGGGGCTGCGGCTTCTCGATATCGGCTGCGGCGGCGGGCTCTTGTCGGAACCGATGGCGCGGCTGGGCGCCACCGTGATCGGCGCCGATGCGGCGCCCCGCAACATCCCGGTGGCGCAGCTCCATGCCGAGCAATCGGGCCTCACGATCGACTATCGCAATTGCGCGGCCGAAGATCTGGCCGGGGCGGGCGAGCAGTTTGACGTGGTGCTGGCGATGGAGATCATCGAACATGTCGCCGATCCGCAGGGGTTTGTGGATACCTGCGCGAGCCTCTTGACCCCCGGCGGGCTGATGATTTGCTCGACGCTCAATCGCAATGCGAAAAGCTATCTGATGGCGATCATCGGCGCCGAACATGTGATGCGCTGGCTGCCCAAGGGCACGCATGAGTGGTCGAAATTCATCACGCCCGACGAGCTTTACGATCTGATCCGCAAGGCCGCGCTCGACCCGGTCGACCGCAAGGGGATGGTGTTCAACCCGGTCGCCTGGCGCTGGTCGCTGTCGGATCGGGATCTCAGCGTGAACTACGTCACCGCCAGCGTGAAACGCTGACCCGGGGCTCTGCCCCGGACCCCGGGATATTTGGACACTGTTGAGGGGAACAGCTCTTGCTCCTCAACAGTGCTGAAATATCCCGGGGGTGAGGCCGAAGGCCGAGGGGGCAGGGCCCCCTTCTTACTTCGCCTTGGGGCGGAAGGCCGCGATTTTTGCGGGATCGGTCTCGATATAACCAGCGCCGATCAGATCGAGGCAATAGGGCACCGCGGCGAAGACCGCATTCAGGCAGGTCGCAATGGCCGAAGGTTTGCCGGGCAGCGTGATGATCAGGCTTTGGCCCGCGATGCCAGCCGATTGCCGCGACAGGATCGCGGTCGGCACCTCGCGCAGGCTCGCGCGGCGCATTTCCTCGCCAAAGCCCGCCAGTTCTTTCTCGATCACCTCAGACACGCCCTCGGGTGTCTCGTCGCGCGGTGCGGGGCCGGTGCCGCCGGTCACAAGGATCAGATCGGCCCCTTCCGCCACCAGCTGGCGCAGCATCCCCGCCACGCTCTCGCGCCCGTCGGGGATGATGTGGCGGGTGATGGCAAGCGGCGAGGTCACCACGCCGCGCAGCCAATCCTCGCAGCCCGGGCCGCCCTTGTCCTCGTAGTCGCCGCGGCTCGCGCGGTCGGACACGGTGACAATGGCGGCGCGGGGCTGCGCGGCACTCATTTCTTCACACGCGCGTTGCGGGTCGCGATCAGTTTCAGCCGCAGCGCATTGAGGTGGATGAAGCCCGCCGCGTCGCGCTGATCATAGGCGCCCGCATCTTCCTCGAAGGTCACGTGCTTTTCGCTGTAAAGCGAATAGTCCGACCACCGCGCCACGGTCCGCGCCGAGCCCTTGTAGAGCTTGAGTCGCACGGTGCCGGTCACGAATTCCTGCGTCTTGTCGATCAGCGCCTGCAGCGCCTCGCGCTCGGGCGAGAACCAGAAGCCATTATAGATCAGCTCGGCATAGCGCGGCATGATCGAATCCTTCAGGTGACCCGCGCCGCTGTCGAGCGTGATCTGCTCGATCCCTCGATGCGCTTCCAGCAGGATCGTGCCGCCGGGAGTCTCATAGACGCCGCGCGATTTCATGCCGACGAAGCGGTTCTCCACGAAGTCCAGCAGCCCGATCCCGTGCTTCGCGCCATATTCGTTCAGCTTGGTCAGGATCGTCGCGGGCGACATTGCCTGCCCGTTGATCGCAACCGCATCGCCGCGCTCGAAGGTCACTTCGATGAACTCGGGGGTATCGGGGGCATCCTCGACCGCAACGATGCGCTGCGCGACATAATCGGGCGCCTCTTCGGCCGGGTTTTCCAGAACCGTGCCCTCGGAGGAGGTATGCAGCAGGTTCGCATCGACGCTGAAGGGCGCCTCGCCACGCTTGTTCTTGGCGATCGGGATCTGGTTCTGTTCGGCGAATTCCAGCAGTTTGGTGCGCGAGGTCAGATCCCACAGCCGCCACGGCGCAATCGTCTTGATCGCGGGATCAAGGGCTGCCACGCCAAGCTCGAAGCGCACCTGATCGTTGCCCTTGCCGGTCGCACCATGCGCCACCGCATCGGCGCCGGTGGCCTGCGCGATTTCCACCAGATGTTTCGAGATCAGCGGCCGCGCGATCGAGGTGCCGAGCAGGTAAAGCCCCTCATAGACCGCATTGGCGCGGAACATCGGGAAGACGAAATCGCGCACGAATTCCTCGCGCAGGTCGAGAATGTGGATGTTCTCTTCCTTGATGCCCAGCATCAGCGCCTTTTGGCGTGCGGGTTCCAGTTCCTCGCCCTGGCCCAGATCGGCGGTAAAGGTCACCACCTCGCAGCCGTATTCGGTCTGCAGCCATTTCAGGATGATCGAGGTATCGAGGCCGCCGGAATAGGCCAGCACGACTTTCTTGGGAGCGGACATCAGCAAGTCTCCGAAAACGGGCATTTGCGCGGGTCTAGTGCGTTTTCACCTGTATCTCAAGGGCTGCAACGGCAGGCGCCCCTGCGGAATTGTGCCCCATACAAAGGCCCCGCCCGGCCGATTGCGCTTGCGCGGGGGCCGATCCCGCGCCAAGTCTGGCGCATGACCCAATTCGCGCTTTCCGCCCTTGCTGCCACCCGCGCCCTGCGCGCGCTGTTCGACCCGACGCCGCTGCAGCGCAACGAGCATCTCTCGGCGCGCTATGGCGCGGATATCTGGCTGAAACGCGAGGATCTGACCCCGGTGCGCAGCTACAAGCTGCGTGGCGCCTTCACCGCGATGCGCAAGCTGCGCGACCGCGATCCGGCTGCGCGGCATTTCGTCTGCGCCAGTGCCGGGAACCACGCGCAGGGCGTGGCCTTTGCCTGTCGGCATTTCGGGGTGAAGGGCACGATCTTCATGCCGGTGACGACGCCGCAGCAGAAAATCGACAAGACCCGCACCTTTGGCGGCGATGCGATCGAGATCGTGCTGACCGGCGATTATTTCGATCAGACGCTCGCCGCCTCGCAGGCCTATTGCGCCGAGGCGGGCGCGCATTTCCTTGCGCCCTTCGACGATACCGATGTGATCGAGGGGCAGGCCTCGGTCGGTGTCGAGATCCTCGATCAGCTGGGCCGCGCGCCCGATCTGGTGGTGCTGCCGGTGGGCGGCGGGGGCCTTGCGGCCGGGGTCACCGGCTATCTGCGCGCAACCGCCCCGGCAACCCAGTTCCGCTTCGTCGAGCCGATGGGCGGCGCCAGCCTGACCGCCGCCGTGGCCGAGGGCGCGCCGGTCACGCTGCGTCAGGTGAACAGCTTCGTTGATGGTGCCGCGGTGGCGCGAATCGGCGCGCGGCCCTTTGCGGCGCTCGATTGGGTCACGCCCGAGATGATCCTGCGCGCCCCCGAGGACCGGATCTGCATCACCATGCTGGAAATGCTCAACGTCGAGGGCATCGTTCTGGAACCCGCGGGCGCCCTGTCGGTCGACGTGCTGCCCGAGCTGGCCGATCAGATCCGCGGCAAGACGGTGGTCTGCGTCACCTCGGGCGGGAATTTCGACTTTGAGCGCCTGCCCGAGGTCAAGGAACGCGCGCAACGCTATTCGGGGCTGAAGAAATACTTCATCCTGCGGATGCCCCAGCGCCCCGGCGCGCTGCGCGAATTCCTGCAGATGCTGGGGCCGGAAGATGACATCGCGCGCTTCGAATATCTGAAGAAATCGGCGCGCAACTTCGGGTCGGTGCTGATCGGGATCGAGACCAAGCAGGCCCGCGCCTTCGATGCGCTGACCGCGCAGCTCGATGCCGCGGGCTTTTCCTATCGCGACATCACCGAAGACGATGCGCTGGCCGAATTCCTGATCTGACCGGCTCAGACAGCGGCTCAGGCCGCGCGGCAGAATTCCTCGGCGCGGGTCATGAAGACCTCCTTGGAGGCGCCGTAGCAGGTGATGATCGACCGCAGATCGACCGCAGCACAATTGCCGGCGGCGCATTTGCGTTCGCCATCCTGACACATCGCCCCGAATTCACGAAACCCGAGGTTCCAGGCCGAACCCTTGAGGAAATGCAGCTCCTCGCCCAGCCGATCGGGCCGCGCCCCGAGGTTCATCACCACCGATTCGACCTCGTCCAGAAACAGCTCAAGCACCTCGGCAAAGCCCTCCGGCCCGATTTCCGATTGCAATTCCTTCACACGCGCCCAGTCAATCATCTCCACCTCCACCATATCCGTCCCACCGGCAGGCAGCCTAGGCGTGAAACATTGCCGAAGGCTTAAAGGCGCAATTCTCCGGGATTTCGTCGCAACCGGCCGAAACATGATTGACGGCATTCACCCGATCTTAAGGTGCTCACGTCAAGGTCACGCAAACACTTCAGGGTGATGGACCGTGGTCGACCAGAGGCTTCAGCGCAGGGACAAGGGGCAAGCCCCTGCACGCGGCAGAGCGCGCCGTGTCCTTGTGGTCGATGACAGCCGCATGCAGCGCCGGATTCTCAGCGCGCAACTCTCGCGTTCGGGCTATGATGTGATCGAGGCCGGATCCGCCGAAGAGGCGCTGGATATCTGCGCCCGGATCGAACCCGATATCGTTCTGTCGGATTGGGTCATGCCCGATGGCATGTCCGGCATCGAATTCTGCCGCAAATTCAGACAGATGGAGCGGTCGGGCTACGGTTATTTCGTGCTGCTGACCTCGAAGACCGACAAGACCGAGGTGACCGAGGGGCTGGAAAGCGGCGCCGATGATTTCCTGTCGAAGCCGGTCAGCGGCGACGAGCTGCGCGCCCGGCTCAGCGCCGGGGAACGCATCCTGCGGATGGAGCGGGAGCTGAAGGAAAAGAACCGGATGCTCACCTCGACCCTGACCGAGCTGCAGGGTCTTTATGACGTGATCGACCGCGACCTGTCAGAGGCCTGCAAGCTGCAGCAAAGCCTTGTGAAGGAGCGTTTTCGCAGCTTCGGCAATGCGCAGGTCTCGTTGATGCTGCGCCCCTCGGGTCATGTCGGCGGCGATCTGGTCGGCTTCTTCCCGATCAATGCGCGCCGCGTCGGGCTTTATGGTATCGACGTGTCGGGCCACGGCATCACCTCGGCGCTGATGACCGCGCGGCTGGCGGGCTATCTGTCGGGCTCCTCCCCCGATCAGAACATCGCCCTGATCCAGAGCGAATTCGGCATCTATGACGCGCGGCCGCCCGCTGAACTGGCGAGCTATCTCAACGAGCTGGTGCTCGAAGAGATGAAGACCGAAAGCTATTTCACCCTGATCTATGCCGATGTGGACCTGATTTCGGGCAAGGTCGAGATCGTGCAGGCGGGGCACCCCTATCCGGCGGTGCAGCGCGCCAATGGCTCGGTTGAGTTTCTGGGCGTCGGCGGGCTGCCGGTCGGGCTGATCGAGGGGGCAAGTTACGATCAGGTCAGCACGGTCCTGACGCCCGGCGACCGATTGTTCCTGATGTCGGACGGGATCACCGAGGCCTCTGATATCACCGATACGATGCTGGGCGAGGCCGGGGTCGGCCGTTTCCTGCAAAAATCGGCCGGGCTGCGCGGCGGGGAATTCCTCGATGCCTTCTATTGGGATCTGGAGACCTTCGCCTCGGGCGATCTGGCCGATGATGTCTCGGCCGTGTTCTTTGAATTCTTCGGCGCCAAGGAAAACGTGGGCTAGATCACGGCTCGCGCAGCGCCTCGCGCGATTTGTAGAGCGGCTTGAGCAGATATTGCAGGATCGTTTTCTCGCCGGTGTGCAGCTCGACCGTGGCCTGCATGCCGGGGCGAATTTCCAGATCGCGCTGCCGCTCTGACAGATTGTCCAGATCGACCCGCAGCGTCACCTTGTAATGCGGATCGCCATCGGGCTTGCGTTCGTCCTTGAACGTGTCGGCCGAGACAAAATGCACCGCGCCCTGCAGGCTGCCATAGATCGTGTAATCGTAGGCCGACAGCTTGATCGTCGCATCCTGACCGATCCGCACATTGGCAATATCCTTGGGCGCGATCCGGGCTTCGACGAACATTTCCTCATCCATCGGGATGATCTGCAGGATCTCTTCGCCGGGCTTGACCACCCCGCCGATCGTCGTGACCGAGAGCTTGTTGACGATCCCGCGCATCGGCGCGACCAGAACCGTGCGGCCGAGCTGATCTTGCGAGAGCTTCAATTGCTGGCGCAGGCTGCCCAGTTTTTCCAGCGTCTCGGAATAATCCGCGGCCCGCTCCAGCTCGTATTTCGTTTTTATTTCAGACAGTTGCGCCGCAGCATCGGAATAGGCTTTGCGCGCACGGGTGACCTCGATCAGCGGCGCGATTTCCTTCTCGAACATGTTTTCCAACAGGTCACGCTCGGTCTTGACCTGTTTCAGCACCGCCTCGGCCCCGGCCCTGCGCGCCCGGTAATCCTCGAGCCGCGCGGCCAGCAGCGCCGCTTCCGAGGCGACGATATCGGGCACCAGCCGGGCCTGTTCATCGGTCGGCTCGAAGGCGTCGATGCCGTTCATCTCGGCCTCAAGCCGCAATTGCCGGATCTCGAGGCCCGCGATCTGGGCGCGCAGATCATCGACCTCGGTCTGATATTTCGTGCCATAGAGCTTGGCCAGAACCGTGCCGGGCGTCACCTCATCGCCCTCGGCCACGTCCAGCTCGGCCAGAATCCCGCCCTCGAGGTTCTGGATGATCTGCGGCTTCGAGGAGGAGACGATCTCGCCCGGGCCGCGCACGATCTGATCGACCCATGCGACCGAGGCCCAGATCAGAAAGATCGCGATCACCGCCGCAACCAGCCAGATCGTCGCGCTCATCCGCCGGGTTCTGGCGTGCATGGCCATCGGATCGACCGTGGTCATGCCCCGCCCCCCGCCTTGGCCTTGGTCAGATGCGCCAGCACCGCGTCGCGCGGCCCGTCCACCGCCATCTTGCCGTTTTGCAGGATCAGCGTGCGCGCGGTCAGCGACAGGATCGGCACGCGGTGGGTGGCGATGATCGCCGTGCGCCCGGCAAGCCAGGGATCAAGGCGACTGACCAAAGTGGTTTCCAGCGTCGTATCCAGCGCCGCGGTCGGCTCGTCGAGGATCACCACCCGCGGGTCCTGCAGCCAGAGCCGCGCCCAGCCGATCGACTGGCGTTGCCCGACGGAAAGCCCCTCGCCGCCGTCGCGGATCTCCAGATCGAGCCCCTTGGGATGGCTGCGCAGGAACGGCCCGAGGCCCGCGAAATCCAGCGCCTGATAGAGCCGGTCCTCGTCGCGTTCGAGCTGCGTCAGGTTCAGGTTGTCGCGCAAGGTGCCGGAGAACAGCCGCACATCCTGCCCCAGATAGCCGACCTGCCGGCGCAGATCGCGCGGATGCAGCTGCCCCAGATCCACCCCGTCCAGCAGGATCCGCCCGCCCGAAGGTTCATAAAGCCCGGCAAGCAGCTTGAGCAGCGTCGATTTCCCCGAGCCATTCGCGCCCAGCACCGCGACGCGCTGGCCTTCGGGGACCCGCAGCGCGGGGATATCGACGGTCGCGGCGCCGTCGGGATCGTATTTGAATTCCAGCTGGCGCAGCTCGTATTCGCCGCCGATGGTTTCCGCGCGCAGATAGTGCCGCCCGCCCGCCTGCACCTGATCGGCCTCGGCGATCGCCTCAAGCCCCTCGAGCGCGGCCTTGGTGTTTGACCAGCGCGACAGCGTCCCCGCCAGCTGGGTCAGCGGCGCCAGCGTGCGCGAGGTGAGGATCCCGATCGCGATGATCGAGCCCACGGTGAAATCGCCCACGAAGACCTTGTAGGTGCCGACCACCACCGCGGTGACATAGGTCGCCTGTTGCACCATCTGCGCCCAATAGGTCAGCATCGAGCTGAGCTTGCGTTGCTCGGCGCTTTTGACGGCCGACAGGGTGATCAGCTCTTCCCAGATCCGCTTGAACCGCTCGGCCCCGCGGGCGGTCGAGACGGTTTCATGTTCATAGATCGCCTCATGCAGCAGGCGGCTGGCGCGGGCCGAGGCGCCCTGCGTCGATTTGGTCAGGGCGATCATGCGCTTTTGCAGCAGGAAGCCGGGCAACACCATCAGGACCCCGCCCGCCACCAGCACCCACATCAGATTGCCCCCGATGCTGGCCACCAGCGCAAGGAAGAGGAAGATGAAGGGGATATCGGCCAAGGTTCCGATGCTCGAAGCGGTGAAGAATTCCCGCACCGAGGAAAATTCCCGCATCGCCGCGAACAGCTGGCTGGGCGAGCGGCGCCCGGGCGCGGCCTTCATGCCCAGCAGCCGGTCCATCAGCAGCTTCTGCACGGTCAGCTCGATCTTGCGGCCGGTCATGTCCATCAGCCCCGAGCGCGCCAGCTTCAGCGCCATTTCCAGCATCAGCGCCAGAAACGCGCCCAGCGCCAGCACCCAGAGCGTGCTTTCCGACTGATGCGGGATCACCCGGTCATAGACCTGCATCGAGAACATCGCGACGGCGACGGCAAGGATATTGGCGAACAGCGAGCCCACCGCCACCTCGGCAAAGGCGCGGCGCTCGCTGCGGAAGGCGCCCCAGAACCAGTGCGGCCGGTCCTCGAGCACCCGGTGGCGTTCCTCGATCTGGCGCAGGCTGGTGCGCGCCCGCACGATCCGCCCCGAGAAATAGGGCGCGAATTCCGCCATCGGCACTTCGGCGCGGCGATCGGGCAGGGTCTTGTCATAGACGAAAAGGGTCTCACCCTCTTGCGCCAGGACCAGCACCATCTGCCCGGAGGTCATCTGCGCCAGCGCGGGCCATTGGCCGGGGGTGATGCGGTCGATCTCTTCGACGGCGGCGGTCATGCCGGCCACCCGCAGGACGGCCGCGACATGCTCGGGGGCAACCTCGCCCGAAGGCGCGCCGGTCACCGCGGCCGTCGCCTCGCCCACCGCCAGAAGCATCTGCTCGAGGATATCGGCCGCGGGCACATCGGCGCCCAGCACACCGGCATAGGCCGAGGCCAGCTCGGCCCGCGCCTTGGCCCGGTTCGGTATCTTCTGGGGGCCCATGCGCAATGACTGCATGGGCCGGGAAGTCAGCCCCCCGGCTGCCCCGTTGATCTGGGCCGCGTTGATGTCAAAAGCGATGACGCGGTCGGCCAAACCTACCAGACCTTGTTAAATGGAACTCCCGTCAACCAATATCCCGTATTCCCGCGCCATTTCCAGTTCAATCAGCGCGATGTCGTATTTTAGCCCGGCCTGATCGCGCGCCATATCGGCGTAGCTCTCATACATGTTCACCAGCTCCATCAGGCTGCGACGGCCCATCTTGTATTGCTCGGTGAACATCTTGAGGCCCGCGCCGGTCTGCGACACCACAGCCGCGTCGCGCGCCTCCTTGGCCTGCAGCGCCGACAGTTTCGCCCGCAGCGCCGCAATCCGCAGGCCGGCGTCCTGACGCTCTTTCTCGATCTGGCGGGCAGCCACATCCTTGCTGGCCTCGATCGCGGCCAAAGTGTCCTTGGTGCCCAAGCCCAGCAATTGCCCGGTGCCAAGGTTCACCCCGATATCGGGCTTGCCATGGCCCACGCCCGCGCTGGCGGTCAGCCCGGGCAGATGACCCGCCCGCTGCATCTTGGCTTCGGCCACGGTGCGCGCGCTTTCGCCTTCGGCGCGGCGGATGCTCAGGGCCTCGGGCGGATCGCCGGGCAGGCTGAGCCCGCCAAGCCCCCGAAGCCCGTCGAAGCTGCGCCCGGCCAGCGCGGCCAGCTGCGCATCCGCGGTCGCGGCCGCATCGCGGTCGGCCGCCGCGGTCGCCTCGATCTCGGCCAGTTTCTGGCTCAGGATGCGGGCCTCGGACATATCCGACAGGCCGCCCTCGACGCGGGCGCGCATGATCCGCTCGAACTCGACCAGCTTCGCGGTCGAGGCTTCCGCCACCGCCGCCTGATCCCGCGCCTTCAGCCCGTTGACATAGTATTTCAGCCCGTCATGCACGGTCTGGTTCATCTCGGTCGCCAGCGTCACCGCCGCCACCTCGACATCGGCCGCGGCGAATTCGCGCTCGGCCTTCTTGGCACCATTGTCGAACAGGATCTGCTGGAAGACGATATCGGTGACCACATCGCCCAGCGAGGTCAGGCTGATCTGCGGCCCGACCTGCGGCAGCCAGTTCTTGGATTTCGCCTTCGCCGTCAGCCGCGCCACACGCAACTGCGCCTGAGCGCTGCTTTTCGAGGCGCCCAGAACCGCCTGCGCCACCTCGGCATAGGGCCCTTTCGGCGCCAGCGCCGAGCGCCGCGCCGACAGATCGGCGATGATCAGCGAGGTTTGCGCCGTGGTCCCCGGCTTGCCGGGGGTCAGGGCACCTTTCGAGGCCGCGCTGAAGGGCGCACGGCTCGAGGTGCCGGGGTCTTGCCCCAGACAGCCTGAAAGCCCCGCCGTGATCAGCGCCGCGGTGAATATCCGGGCCGCCGCAGTGGCCCGGAGAAGCGGCTTGTCGCTGCTTTTCCGGGTCATCCCGCGCCCCCTCAGATGGTCAGGTTGGTGATTTGACCGTCGATGATCAGCGTGCCGTCATCGCCCAGCGTATAGATGCTGTAGCTTTCCCCGCCGATCATCGTGTCATTGCCGCTGTCGATCGCGCCCAGCGCGGTGACATGGTCGGCACTGTCGCCATGGACCACCAGCGTGTCATCCGGCCCGGTCAGCGCCTCGAGCTGCGCCGCGGTGATCGTCAGATCCGCCTCGGCAAAGCTCAGGTCGATCGAACCGAAGTCGAACTGCTCCAGCCCGCCGCGGCCCAGATCCACATCCACCCCGGCATTGTTGTCGACCACCAGCAGGGTCGAGGCGGTGTTGCCCGCATGATCCTCGTCGGTCACCACCAGATAGGAGCCATTCGGCACCGAACCGTTGAAGGCATAGAGATCCTCGGTCCCGAGCCCGACCGGATCGCCGGTCGAAAGCGTCACCTCGCTCACCTGACCGCTGCCAGCCACCGCATGGATCGCATAGTCGGATTCGCCATCCGCATCGGTGTAGATCGCGCGGATGCCCTCGGAATTCGCGGTCAGCGTCACCGCCTCGATCGCGGGGGCTTCGGGGGCCACCAGATCGAAGGTGAACGACAGCCCGCCATCACCGCCCAGAACCGCGGTGTTGCCGACATGATCGGTTGCCGCGACCGTATAGGTCATCGTGCCGGTGGTGCCGGCAAGGTCGTTCACGCCGAAGGTCACCGACCACAGGCCATCGGCCCCGGCATGCACGGTCTGCACCGCACCGCTGGCCAGCGTCACCACCACATCGGAATTCGGCTCGACCGTGCCCGAGATCTGGAAGCCCGCCTCGGCCTCGGTCGCATTGACGATGTCGTCGGCGGTGACATTGGTCGTCTGGGTGAAGTTGGTGACGATCGTGTCATATTGCACCGAGCCGGTGACCGGCGTCGTCAGCGTGTTGCCATAGGCATCGACGGCGTTGACCGAATAGCTCAGCGTGCCCTCGGCATTGGCGATCTTGGCCACCGGAACCGTCGCGGTCCAGGTGCTGCCCGAGATCGTGCCCGAGACGGTCGAGCCATCGGCCAGCGTCACGGTGACCGAGGTCGCCCCGGCCTCGACGGTGCCGGTCAGCACCACGCCATTCGCGCCCTCGGCCTTGTTCACATAGGCGTCGTTCACGATGGTCGTGTTGGTGGTGGTGCCCGCGGTCAGGGTGTTCAGCAGCGTATCATATTGCACGCTGCCCGACAGCGCGGGCGAGCTGTTGCCGCGTGCATCGGTCGCCTGCGCGGAGTAGTTCAGCACCCCCTCGCCGGTCACGGCGCTGGCGGGGATGGTCGCACTCCAGGTGGTGCCGGAAACGGTCGCGTTGACCTTGCTGCCATCGGCCAGCGTCAGCACCACGGACGAGCCCGCCTCGACGGTGCCGCCAACGGTGACCGAGGTCGATTCCGCCTTGTTCACCACGCCATCGGCGCCGCCCGTGGCACCGTTCAGCGTGAACTGGTTGACCAGCGTGTCATAGAGGACCGAGCCGGTGACCGGCGTCGTCAGGCTGTTGCCATAGGCATCGGTGCCGTTCACCGAATAGCTGAGCGAGCCTTCACCCGTGGCATATTGCGCCGGGATCGTCGCGGTCCAGCTGGTGCCCGAGATCGTGCCCGGGATCACCGTGCCATTGGCCAGCGTCACGCTGACCGAGGTCGCGCCCGCCTCGATCGTGCCGGTCAGCACGACGCCATTGGCGCCCTCAGCCTTGTTCACATAGGCATCGTTCACCACGGTCGTATTGGTGGTGGTGCCCGCCGTCAGGGTGTTGAGGATCGTGTCATACTGGACCGAGCCGTTCAGCGCGGTCGAGTTGCCGTTCGGATCGGTGGCCGAGACGGTATAGGTAACCGAACCCTCGCCGCTCATGCCGGTGGTGGGGATATTCGCGCTCCAGCTCGAGCCGGTGACCGTGGCCGGGATCACCGTGCCATCGGCCAGCGTGACGGTAACGGTCGAGCCCGCATCCACCGCGCCGCCGATCGTCGCGGCCGCGCTGACCTCGGAGGCGCTGACCACGCCATCGGCGCCGCCGGGGCTGATCGTCTGGGTCAGGGTGATCTCGGTATCCACGACCAGAGTGTCGGTGATCGTCGTGGTATTGCCGTTCACATCGGTCGCGGTGACGGTGATCTGCTCGGTGTAGGTGCCGCCGGGCAGGTCGGTCGTCGGGAAGGTCACCGTCCAGGTGCCATCATTGCCAACCGTCGTCGTCTGCGTTTCGCCCGCCACCTCGACCACGATCGAGGCGCCCGCCTCGCCGGTGCCGCCGATGGTGATGCCGTCCTTGTAGTCGTCACCGTTCTCGACATCGCCGGTCGATTCCGCGCCCTCGGTGATCGCCACCGGCGGCGGGGTCAGGTCGATCAGGAAATCGGGGCCGTCCGGCTCGTATTCGGTGCCATCGGGCGCGGTGACCGTGACCTCGGAGCTGTAATCGCCATCCGAGGGCAGGGTGTCATCCTCGAACACCACTTCCCAGGTGCCGTCATCGCCGATCACCGTGGTCTGCGTCTGATCGCCGATCGTGACCTCAACCGTCGAGCCCGGCTCGCCCGTGCCGCTGACAACGGCTGCGGGATCGGGGGTGTTGGTGGTCAGCGTGCTGTCGGCATTCGGATTGTCGACCGTGGGGACGATCACCGCGGGGG
>JACXUS010000044.1 GCA_014763785.1 Sphingomonadales bacterium
GGGGATCGCCGCGGGGCGCGTGGTCTCGGGGGCCTCGACGCTGACGATGCAGGTCGCGCGGCTTTTGGAGGAGGGGCCGACCGGCACCGCCACGGGCAAGCTGCGGCAGGCGCGGGTGGCGCTGGCGCTGGAGCGGCGGCTCAGCAAGGCCCAGATCCTCGATCTTTATCTGCGGCTCGCGCCCTATGGCGGCAACCTCGAGGGGCTGCGCGCGGCAACGCTTTCCTATTTCGGGCATGAGCCGCGGCGCCTGAACACCGCGGAGATCGCTTTGCTGATCGCCCTGCCGCAATCGCCCGAGGCGCGGCGCCCCGACCGTGCGCCCGCCGCCGCCCGGGCCGCGCGCGACCGCGTTCTGGACCGCCTTGCCGCCGCGGGCGTGATCGACGCGGCCGAGGCCGCCGCCGCCACCCGCGACCCCGTGCCCGCGCTGCGCCGCGATTTTCCGGCGCTGGCGCCCCTTCTGGCCGAGCGTCTGGCCCGCGCCGCCCCGCCCGGCGCGCGGATCGAAACGACGATCGACCCGGCCCTGCAACGCGCCGCCGAACGCCTTGCCCGCCGCGCCATCGCGGGCCTGCCCGCGCAGGTCTCGGCGGCGATGGTCTTCGCCGATCACCGCACGGGCGAGATATTGGCCGAGGTCGGCGCCGCCGACTGGACCGATACCGCGCGGGCGGGCTTCATCGACATGACGCAGGCCCTGCGCTCACCCGGTTCGACGCTGAAACCCTTCGTCTATGCGCTGGCCTTTGACGATGGCCTCGCCCATCCCGAAACGCTGATCGAGGATCGCCCGCTCGCCTTCGGGCGCTGGCGCCCGCAGAACTTCGACCGGCAGTTTCGCGGCACGGTCAGCCTGCGGCAGGCGCTGGTGCTCTCGCTCAATATCCCGGTGGTCAGCCTGACCGAGGCGCTGGGCCCCGCGCGGCTGCTGGCGACGCTCAAACGCGCGGGCGTTGCGGCCGAGCTGCCCGGCGGCGAGCCCGGGCTGGCGGTCAGCCTCGGGGGCCTCGGCATCAGTCTGGAAGGTCTGACGCAGGCCTATGCCGGGCTCGCGCGCATGGGCCAACCCATCCAGCTCAGCGCCGAGGCCGGGCGCGCGGGCCCGCTGGAGGGGCGCCTCTTTGGCCCTGTCGCGGCCTGGTATGTGACGGATATCCTTGCAAGTCTCGCGCCGCCGCCGGGTGCCGCGCCGGGGCGGCTCGCCTACAAGACCGGGACCTCCTATGGCCACCGCGATGCGCTGGCGGTGGGCTTCGACGGGCGGCATGTGGGGGCGGTGTGGCTGGGGCGGCCCGATGGCACGCCGGTGCCGGGCGCCTTTGGCGGCGATCTGGCGGCGCCCATTCTCTTTGAGCTCTTCGAGCGCGCCAAGGCCCGGCCCGATCCGCTGCCCGGGCCGCCGCCCGCCGCGTTGATCCTGCCCAATGCGCGCCTGCCGCAGCCCTTGCAGCGCTTTCGCCCGCGCGATGCGGCCTTCGCCGAAGCCGCCCCCGACGCGCCCGAGCTGCGCTTCCCGCCCGATGGGGCGGAGCTCGCGCTGCCCGATGGCGCGCTGGTGGTGAAACTGGCGGGCGGGACTGCGCCCTTCACATGGCTCGCGAATGGCGTGCCGGTGGCCGTGGCCTCGCGGCTGCGCGAGACCACGCTGCCGATGCCGGGGCCCGGGTTTGTCACGCTGACGGTGCTCGATGCCAAGGGCCGCAGCGCCAGCGTGCAGGTGCGGCTGCGCTAGGGCGCGTCGCGCAACAGGCGCGCCGTTTCAATGGCATTCACCACCGCCTGACGGGCGCGTGGCGCATTGGCCCAACAGGTCGTGCCGAGATGCGCGGCCACAAGGCGGCAAAGGTCCTCGGCCTCGGCCCCGGCCAGCGCCGGGGTCGAGCCGAAGCCGACCTCCTCGAACCGGTGCAGAACGGTCGGCCCAACCAGAGGCGCGGCCAGCAGGGCCGCGCGCTCGGTATCGGAAAACCGGCTCATGCGCGCTCGATGGCCAAGGCGATGCCCTGACCGCCGCCGATGCACATGGTGACAAGGCCGAGGCGCCCGCCGGTGCGTTCCAGATGATGGATGACCTTGACCGTCAGCAGGGCGCCGGTTGCCCCGACCGGGTGACCAAGCGCAATCGCACCGCCATTCGGGTTGACCTTCGCCGGATCGAGGCCCAGCTCCTTCGACACCGCCAAGGCCTGCGCGGCAAAGGCCTCGTTCGATTCGATCACGTCGAAATCGGACACCGACATCCCCAGTTTCGCGCAGAGCTGCTGCACCGCCGGGATCGGGCCAAGGCCCATCACCTCAGGGCGCACGCCCGCGACCGAATAGCCAAGGAGCTTCGCGCGCACCTTCAGACCCGCGGCCTCGGCCGCCTCGGCGCGCGCCATCACCAGCGCCGCCGCACCGTCATTGATGCCGCTGGCATTGCCCGCGGTGACCGAGCCATCCTTCCTGAAGACCGGCTTCAGCGCGGCCAGCTTGTCGGCATCGGTCGCCTTCGGATGCTCATCCGTGTCAAAGATCACCGTGCCACGGCGCGAGGTGATCTCGACCGGGACGATCTCGTCCTTGAAGGCGCCCGCCGCAATCGCGGCTGCCGCCCGGCGCTGGCTTTCCAGCGCGAAAGCGTCCTGATCCGCGCGCGAGATGCTGCATTCCGCGGCGACATTCTCGGCGGTCACGCCCATATGCCCGGTGCCAAAGGGGCAGGTCAGCGCGCCGATCATCATGTCGATCATCTGCGCATCGCCCATCTTCTGCCCGAAGCGCGCGGCAGGCAGGATATAGGGGGCGCGGCTCATGCATTCGGCGCCGCCCGCAACCGCGAAATCGGCATCTCCCAGCATCAGCGCCTGCGCGGCGGAGACCACCGCCTGCGCGCCCGAGCCACAGAGCCGGTTCACGTTCATGCAGGGCGTGCCGTTCGGGATGCCCGCCTCCAGCGCCGCCACGCGGCTCAGATACATGTCGCGCGGTTCGGTGTTCAGCACATGGCCGAAGACCACCTGCCCGATCTGCTCGGGGGCCACGCCCGCCCGCTCGATCGCGGCCTTGACGGCGGTGGTGGCAAGCTGGATCGGGGTGAAGCCTGCAAGGCTGCCGCCGAAAGTGCCGATCGCGGTGCGCGCGCCCGAAAGGAAAACGATGCCGGTCATGTGAAACCCCCTCCTGAATGGTGAGGGCAGCCTAGCGCGTGCCCCAAAACGCCGCCAGTTGCCGCAGGGGCAAATGACGAAGCGTCACAAGCGGGTTCAATGCGGAACGCTGACCGGCGCGCCGGGCGTGGGGGGCAGGGCGACCCGGCCCGCAGGCGTCAGAAGCCAGGCATCCCGCCCCTCGATCACCACCGCCGAGACGGGCCCGCCGTAGGCGGCCGAGCTGTCGATATTCAGATGGTTGCCGTAATGGGTCGGGCTGTCGATGGCGGTATGGCCATGCACCACCAGCGCGCCATGCTCGCGCCGGTCCTCGAGAAAGGTGGCGCGGATCCACAACAGGTCATCCTCGGTCTGGTTGCGCAGATCGACGCCGGGGCGGATGCCCGCATGCACGAAGAGCGACTGATCGACGAAATGATAAAGCGGCAGCGCGGCGAGCCAGGCGATATGCGCGGGCGGCACGGCCTCCAGCGCCTCGGCATGCAGCTTGGCGATGGGGCGATCCTCGGGCGCGCGGATGCCATAAGAGGCCAGCGTCGGCGCCCCGCCCACCCGCGGATGCAGCCACGGCCGTTCGGCGCGCAGCATCGGGTCGCGCACGAAAGGATCGGCAAGAAAGCCGGAAAACAGCCGGTCATGATTGCCCTTGAGCACGACCCAGGGCTGCCCCTCGGCCTGACCGCGGATCAGATGCTCGATCACCTGCGCCGATTTCGGGCCGCGATCCACCAGATCGCCGACATGGATCAGCGGGCTCGTGCTGTCCCCCTCGCGCGCGCGGTCGGCCTCGACCAGATCCTGCGCGATGCGCAGCAGATCATAATGCCCGTGAATATCCCCGATCCCATAGCAGCGCATCGCCGATCCTTCAAACTGGCAAGCCCCCCGCCGGGGCGAGGGGCTTTTATCAGGGCTCTGTGTAGCTCAGGCGACGGCGAATTCCAGCGGTTTCACCTGTTGGAACAGGCCCGTCGCCTCGAGTTCCTTCACAACCGCGGTATCGAGCGGCTCATCCAGATAGGCAATCGCGATCGCCTCGCCGCCCGCGGTCGAGCGGCCCAGCGTGAAGTTCGCGACGTTGACCTTGTGATCGCCCAGCAGCGTGCCGAGCTTGCCGATGATGCCGGGGACGTCCTTGTTGGTGGTATAGAGCATATGGCTGCCCACCTCGGCGTCGACATTGATCCCCTTGATCTGGATGAAGCGCGGCTTGCCATCCGAGAAGACCGTCCCTGCGATCGAGCGTTCGCGCAGCTCGGTGACCACGGTGACCTTGACATAGCCGTCGAAGACGCCCGATTTGTCCTGCGTGGTGGTCGAGATCTGGATGCCGCGTTCCTTGGCGATGACCGGGGCAGAGACCATGTTCACATCCGGGTTCGCCCGGCTCATGATCCCCGCGACCACGGCGCAGTCGAGCGCCTTGAGGTTCATCTTGGACACCACGCCGTCATAGGTGACGTTGATCGCGGTGATCGGCTCGTCGGTCATCTGGCCGATGAACGAGCCGAGGTATTCCGCGAGCTTCACCCAGGGGCCCATGACCTTGGCCTCTTCGGCGGTCATCGAGGGCATGTTCAGAGCGTTTTCCACCGCGCCATCCAGCAGATAATTCGCCATCTGCTCGGCCACTTGCAGGGCGACGTTCTCCTGCGCCTCGCTGGTCGAGGCGCCCAGATGCGGGGTGCAGACCACGTTGGGCAGGTTGAAAAGCGGATTCTCCGTGGCCGGCTCGACCGAGAACACGTCGAAGGCCGCGCCCGCGACATGGCCCGATTTCAACATATCGGCCAGCGCCTCTTCATCGACCAGACCGCCGCGGGCGCAGTTGATGATGCGCACGCCGGGTTTCGTCTTGGCGAGATTCTCGCGCGACAGGATGTTGCGGGTCTGATCGGTCAGCGGCACATGCAGCGTGATGAAATCGGCGCGCGCGAGCAGCTCGTCCAGCTCGACCTTTTCCACGCCCATCTTCTCGGCCTTTTCCTCGGACAGGAAGGGGTCATAGGCCACGACCTTCATTTTCAGGCCCTTGGCGCGATCGCAGACGATGCCGCCGATGTTGCCCGCACCGATCACGCCGAGCGTCTTGGCGGTCAGCTCGACCCCCATGAATTTCGACTTTTCCCATTTACCCGCATGGGTCGAGGCGCTCGCCTCGGGGATCTGGCGCGCCACGGCGAACATCAGCGCAATCGCGTGTTCGGCGGTGGTGATCATGTTGCCAAAGGGCGTGTTCATCACGATCACGCCTTTTTTCGACGCGGCTTCACGGTCGACGTTGTCAACACCGATCCCGGCGCGGCCGACGACCTTCAGGTTGGTCGCCTTTTCCAGCAGGGCGGCGGTCACCTTGGTCGCCGAGCGGATCGCCAGACCATCGTAATTGCCGATGATCTCGGCCAGCTTTTCCTTGTCCTTGCCGAGCTTCGGCTGGAAGTCGACCTCGATGCCACGATCCTTGAAGATCTGGACAGCGGCGTCGGAGAGTTCGTCGGAGATGAGAACCTTGGGGGCCATTTCGGGGGCTCCTGAAATTTCGGGAATTCGGGAAGGGAGGGGCGCCGATCTGCGCCCCGCCATGCGTCCAAATCAGGCTTGCGCCGCGATTTCCGCCTCGAAGGCATATTCGATCCACGGCATCAGCGCCGCGACATCGGCCGTCTCGATGGTCGAGCCACACCAGATCCGCAGACCGGCGGGCGCGTCGCGATAGGCGCCGATGTCCAGCGCAACGCCTTCTTTTTCCAACCGTTTCGCAACGGCCTTGGCGAAGGCGGCACCGTCCTTGATGCGCTCATCGGTGAACTTGAGGCACACCGAAGTCGTCGAGGCGGTCGCCGGATCATTCGCCAGATTGGCCAGCCACGGTTTCGCCGCGCAGAAGTCCCAGACCACTTGCGCATTGGCCGCGGCGCGATCCACCAGACCCTTGAGCCCGCCGATCGACTTGGCCCAATTCATCGCGACCAGATAATCCTCGACGCAGAGCATGGACGGGGTGTTGATCGTCTCGCCGACGAAGATGCCTTCGATCAGCTTGCCCTTGGAGGTCAGGCGGAAGATCTTCGGCAGCGGCCATGCGGGGGTATAGCTTTCCAGCCGCTCGACCGCGCGCGGGCTCAGGATCAGCACGCCATGGCCACCCTCGCCGCCCAGAACCTTCTGCCAGCTGAAGGTGGTCACATCGAGCTTGTCCCAGGGCAGGTCCATCGCGAAAGCGGCGCTGGTCGCGTCGCAGATCGTCAGACCGGCGCGGTCGGCCGGGATCGCATCGCCATTCGGCAGCCGCACGCCCGAGGTGGTGCCGTTCCAGGTGAAGACGACATCGGTGTCGAAATCGACAGTCGTGAAATCGACGATATCGCCGTAACCGGCTTCCTTCACCTCGGCGTCCAGTTTCAGCTGTTTCACCACATCGGTGACCCAGCCCGAACCGAAGGATTCCCATGCGCACATGGTGACCTTGCGCGCGCCCAGAAGCGACCACAGCGCCATCTCGACGGCGCCCGTGTCCGAGGCGGGGACGATGCCGATGCGGTAATCCGCGGGCACGCCCAGAATGTCGCGGGTGGTTTCGATCGCCTCTTTCAGCTTGGCCTTGCCGACGGCGGCACGATGCGACCGGCCCAGCGGCGCATCAGCAAGCATATCAAGGGAGAAACCGGGGATCTTCGCGCAGGGGCCCGAAGAGAAACGCGGGTTAACCGGCCGCGTGGCCGGAGCAGTCATCGCCATCTATGGTATCCTTCCAGATAAACGCCCCTCGTTGGGGAGGGGTGTCCCGCTGCTGCGTATACGGGCGATTCGGGGCCGGAGCAAGCGCGCTTTGGTCGCTTTTTCCGCGCAATGCGTCGCATCTGGTGTGGTTCTGGCTGCCCGTGTTTCCGATCGGGAACAGGCCGCGCGGGGGCGGCACAAAAAAACGGGGGCCGAAGCCCCCGAGGTCGATGAAAAAGGTCGGGCCGGATCAGAAGTTCATCACCAGAGACAGGCCCAGCTTGTTGTCGGTGCGGATATCGCGGCTGTCGTTATATTCGGTCAGATAGCTGACGCGGGTGGTGAAGACATCGGTCACCTTGAAGTTGACGCCGAGGTCGTTGTTGATCCGCGTCGCCGTATCCGAATAGAGCACATCGGTATCGTTGGTGACGAACATCGTCGGCGTCACGCGATAGAAGAACCGCGACGAGGCGATATAGCCGGTCTCGGTCTCGCTGTTTTCAAGGCCGTCCTCGAGATAGCTCACGCCGATGCCGGCCTGCACGCGCCACGCCATGTCATTGGTGTTGACCACGCGATAGCCTGGACCGAAGCCGAGGAAGGCATCGGTGCGCGTGTCGCCTGCGGTATCGGCCAGACCGTCACGCTCGGCGCGGCCCAGAACGAAGGCGTAGAACTGGTCGTTGAAGTAATAGTTGGCGTCATAGACGAGGAAGGTGTCTTCCTTGGTTTTCGAGCCATCCGCCTCGGAATAATCGACCACGAGGCCCAGCGTATGCGCCCAGGGGCCCGCAGCATAGCCCAGCCGCGCGCCAAGGCTCAGCTCCTGACTGTCGTTGTTGCCGGTCTTGCCCGAATAGCCGAGCGAGGCCGAGCCGCTCATACCCTGACGCATCGCCGGATTGCCAAAGCGCGCATCGTCATTGGCGCGCGCCAGATCGTCCTCGACGCTTTCGGTGACGTCGTCGAGCCGGTCATTCAGCGCCCGGGTGCCCGACAGGGTGTCCTGCGCGGCGGCGGGAAGCGCCAGCGACAGCACGAGCGTCGTCGTCAGCGCCGAGGCAGAGAGCAGGGGGAGGGTTCTGGTCATGATGTTACCTTCAACTTTGCATTCACAGTCTAGGGCCAAAGCGCGCCTGATCATCCGGATCGGCGGCCGCGGCCCCACGAACCCTTGAAGGGTAGGAACGGGGGTATCGCCCCACAACTTCGCGTCATTGCCTAGGGGGCGTTTGGGGCAGGAACCTGCCGAACCCGTCGGCGGATGTGAGCGCATCGGGGGCCTGCCGCCGCAGATGACGTGGCGTCCGCGTCGGGAACCAAAACCCGTCAGGCGTTTCGCGCGACCGGGGGCTTTTGCGCGGCGCGCTCACGCGGCGGCTGGATCAATGCGCGAAATTGCGCTAGGGCGCCGACAACCGCCCTCCCCGGGCCCGATCTTGCGGAGATGCCAATGTTCGTCGCCACGCTGCTTGCCGATCCGAAAGCTGCCACTCTTGACCGGGCCGCGGTCGAGGCGCTGCGCGATGCCTGGGGCGGCGGCGAGGCGCGCTGGCTGAACCCGGGCGTGGCGGCCGAGTTCGCCTTGGCGCAGATGCCCGACAATCGCTGGGACGTGTGGCAGGGGCTGCAGGGGATCGGTGTCGATCTGGTCGTGCAACCGGCCGAGGGGCGGCGCAAGGCGATGCTGCTGGCCGATATGGACAGCACGATGATCCAGCAGGAATGTATCGACGAGCTGGCCGATGTGGCGGGGGTGGGCGCGCAGGTCGCGGCGATCACCGCCCGCGCGATGAACGGCGAGCTGGATTTTGAGGGCGCGCTGACGGAACGCCTCGGGCTGCTCACCGGCCTGCCCGAAAGCGTCATCGCCGAGGTGATCGAGAGCCGCATCACCTTCATGCCGGGCGGCCCCGAGCTGTTGCGCACGATGAAGGCGAACGGCGCCTATTGCGCGCTCGTGTCGGGCGGCTTCACCGCCTTTACCGGCTATGTCGCGGATCGGCTGGGCTTCGACGAGAACCGCGCCAATATCCTTGGCATCGAGAACGGCCGCCTGACCGGCGTGCCGGTGCGCCCGATCCTGGGGCGCGAGGCCAAGGTGCAGGCGCTCGAAGAGATCGCCGCGCGGCTGGGCCTCGCCCATGATCAGGTGATGGCGGTGGGCGACGGCGCCAATGATCTGGGCATGCTCGCGCTGGCGGGGGCGGGGGTTGCGCTGCATGCCAAGCCCGCGGTCGCCGCGCAATGCGATATCCGCATCCATCACGGCGACCTCTCGGCGCTGCTTTACATTCAGGGTTACTCGGCCGAGGAATTCGTCTGAACCGGGGCGCCGCGGCGCCAGACCCGGGTCAGTTTCCAGTCATCGTCGAAATGCACCAGATCGGCGGGCAGCCCCGGCGCGATCCGGCCGACCTGTGCCCCGATCAGACGGGCGGGCAGGCTGCTGGCCATCGCAAGCGCGGTCTCCGGCGCCACGCCCACGGTCCGGATCATGTAGCGCACCGCCTGAACAAGGCTCAGATCGCCCCCGGCCAGCGTCCCGTCCTCCAACCGCAACGCGTCATCCGCGCGCAGGATCCGCCGCCCGGCCAGCGTGAATTCGCTCAAGCCCGTGCCCGCCACTGCCATTGCATCGGACACAAGGAAGACAGCCCCCTCGCGCTTGGCGGCCAGCGCGGCGCGGATCGTGCTGGGATGCACATGCACGCCATCGGCAATCAGCCCGCAGGCCACCGGATGCGTCAGCGCCGCGCCCACCAGACCGGGCTCGCGCGAACCAAGCGGGCTCATCGCGTTGAAAAGATGGGTGACCATGCTGGCGCCCGCGGCAAAGGCCGCCTCGGCCTCGGCCAGCGTGCAGTTGGCATGCCCGAGCGAGACGATGATCCCCGCCTCGACCAGCCGCGCGATCTGCGCAGGCGTGGCGGCTGCGGGCGCCAGCGTCACGATCAGCGCGGGCAGGCCGGTCTTGGCCTCGCAAAGCGTCTCGATATCGTCCTCGGTCAGCGGCCGGATCGCCTCGGGCGGGTGACAGCCGGGCCGCGTGGGGTCCAGATGCGGCCCCTCCAGATGCAGGCCCAGAAACCCCGGCACCCGCGGCGCCGCAGCGATCCCCGCCGCCAGAACCGAGCGCGTCGCCGCGGCGCTGTCGCTGATCAGCGTGGGCAAGAGGCCCGTCGTGCCGGTCGGCGCATGGGCCGCGCAGACCCGCGCGATCGTGTCGGCGGTGGTGGTCCCGTCCAGCATCGTGCCGCCGCCGCCATTGACCTGCAGATCGACCAGTCCCGGCGCGATGGTGCCCCCCGGCAGGCGAATCCGCCGCCCCTCGGCGGGCGGGGTCTCGGCGATATCGGCAATCTGCCCGTGATCGAGGATCAGCGCCCCATGGCGCAGCCTCGTGCCGTCGAAAATCCGGGCTCCGGTCAGGATCAGGCGGTCCATTCGGTGCCCCGCGCCATCTCGATTGCGCCCGCCAGCGCATCGCCCGCGGCCTCGACCCGGGGCCAGTCCCCCAGCGCCAGCGCCGGCCCGAGCCCGCCCGTCCAGACCACCGGCAGGACCGTATCGCGCGGCTGCAACAGCCGGATCGCGGCGCGAATCTCGCTGCGCGCGGCGGCCAGAATCGCGCCCGCCGCCTCGTCGCCCTCTGCCTCGGCCTCGAGGATGCGGGGCACGAAACCGGCGTAATCGGCGGGGTTTGCCCGCAACGAGAATTGCACGATCCCCGGCGCGCCGCCCAGCTCGCCCGCGATTCGCGCCAGAAGCGGCGTCGGCGCGATGAAGCCGTCGATCATCCGCGCCGCGCGCATCACCACCGCGCGCCCGATCCACGCGCCCGAGGCCTCGTCGCCGATCCGCAACCCCCAGCCGCCGACGCTGCGCACCTGCCCCTCGCGCTGGCGCGCGAAGATCGAGCCGGTGCCAAGCGCCGCGACGATCCCGTCGCCGGGCCCCAGCGCGCCGCGCACGGAAATCGCGATATCCTGCACCACGCGCACCGGGAAGGGCAGTTGCGCCGCGAGCTCGGGCCCCGCGCCCGACAGGTTGGCGCCGGCGATGCCCGCCACCGCGCGGATCGTCTCGGGCGCGACCCGCCCGCCATAGGCCATTTGCGCCGCGCTGCGGATATTGGCCAAGGCGCCCGCGAAATCGCTGGCGATATTGGCCGGACCCGCCCAGCCCTCGCCCAACACCTGCCCGGCTTCGTCGACGAGCCGCGCGCGGCAGCCGCTGCCGCCGCCGTCAATTCCCAGATAGGTCATTCGTCCCCCGCGTTTGTGACAGAATGCCAAAGCGCGTCGCCGGGTGAAAGCGCAAAGCGGCTTTGCGCCACGCGCCGGGGGGGGGGCTGTAACATGCGGGCCACGTTTGCGAATTGGACATTTGGCGCGGCACCCGGATAATGCGCCCAAGGAGGAGCCGATGCGCAAACCGATCCTGATCGCCGTTCTGGCCTGCGCGATGCTGGCGGGGGCGGTTTTGCTCCGCGATCTGGGGCCCGAGCGGATCGGCGCATGGCTGGGCGCGATCGCCGAGTGGCGCGCGGCGCATCCGGGGCTGCTGCCCGGGCTCTATTTTGCGGCCTATGTCGTGGTGACGGCGCTGTCGCTGCCGGTGGCGGTGTGGATGACGCTCGGGGCGGGGGCGCTGTTCGGCTTCTGGGGTGCCTTTGCGATCGTGCTGCCCGCGGCAAGCCTTGGCGCCACCGGGGCGTTTCTGGCGGCGCGGTTTCTGGCGCGCGACTGGGTGCGGGCGCGGCTCGGGGCGCGGCTCGCGGCGATCGAGGCGGGGCTGGCGCGGGATGGCGCGTTCTATCTGTTTTCCCTGCGGCTCATTCCGGTGGTGCCGTTCTTCGTGGTCAATCTGGCCTTCGGGC
Organism: Sphingomonadales bacterium; assembly: GCA_014763785.1. GTDB lineage: Bacteria > Pseudomonadota > Alphaproteobacteria > Rhodobacterales > Rhodobacteraceae > Rhodobacter. The sequence continues at coordinate 11,761 of JACXUS010000044.1, forward strand.
TGGGGCCGATGCGGGCTCTGACCTTTTTCTGGGTCAGCCTGATCGGCATGGCGCCGGGCACCGCGGCCTTCGTGCTGGCGGGGCGCCAGCTGGGCCAGATTTCCAGCCCCGCCGATGTGCTCAGCCCCGGGCTGATCGGCGCCTTCGTCCTTCTGGGGCTGATGCCCTGGATCGCCCGCGGGGTGCTGCGGCTGATTGCCGCACTCAGGCAAGCCGCCCACTGGCCGCGGCCGAAGCGGTTCGAGCGCAATCTGGTGGTGATCGGCGGCGGCGCGGCGGGGCTCGTTGCGGCCTATGTCGCGGCGGCGGCGCGGGCGCGGGTCACGCTGATCACCGAAGGGGCGATGGGCGGCGATTGCCTCAACACCGGCTGCGTGCCGTCAAAGGCGCTGATCGCGGCGGGGGCGGCGGCACGGGCGGCGCGCGGGGCACCCGCCCTTGGCGTGACCGGCGCCGCGCCGCAGGTTGATTTCCCGGCGGTCATGGCCCATGTGCGCGCCACCATCGCCGCGATCGAGCCCAAGGATTCAGAGGCACGCTATCGCAGCCTTGGCGTCGAGGTGATCCGCGGCCGCGCCGAGCTGATCGACCCCTGGACGGTGGCGGTGGGCGAGCGGCGGATCACCACCCGCGCCGTGGTGCTGGCCACCGGCGCGGCGCCCGTCATTCCCCCGATCCCCGGGATTGAGGCCGCGGGGCCGCTCACCTCGGACACGCTCTGGGATCATCTGGGCTCGCTCGATGCGCCGCCCGCGAACCTCCTGATCCTCGGCGGCGGCCCGATCGGCTGCGAGATCGCGCAGGCGCTGGCCCGGCTTGGCGCGGGCGTCACCCTGATCGAGGCCGAGCGCCTGTTGCCGCGCGAGCTGCCCGAGGCCGCAGCCCTTGTGACCGAGGCGCTCACGCAGGACGGCGTGCGGCTGATCACCGGCCGTGTTACGCGCTTCGCGGGCCACGAGGCGGTGCTCGAAGACGGCCAGCGCATCGCCTTCGACACGCTGCTGGTGGCCACCGGGCGGCGCGCGCGCACCGAGGGCTTCGGCCTTGATCGGCTGGGCATTCCGGCGGGCGCGGTGATCGAGACGAATGACTATCTGCAGACCCTGCACCCCAATATCCTCGTGGCGGGCGATGCGGCAGGGCCCGCGCAGCTGACCAATGCCGCGGGGCATCAGGGCTGGATCGCCGCGGCCAATGCGCTGGCCGCGCCCCTCTGGCGGTTCCGCGCCGCCGCGCCGATGCCGCAGGCGGTCTTCACCGATCCGCAGATCGCCCGCGTCGGCCCCAGCCCCGCCGAGGCCGCGACCCTGCCGCATGAGGTCACGACCTATCCGCTCGACGATCTCGATCGCGCGCTGGCCGAGGGGCGCACCACGGGCTTCGTGCGGGTCCTGACCGCGCCCGGGCGCGACCGGATTCTAGGCGCCACGGTGGTGGGCGCGCATGCGGGCGAGATCGTCGCGGAATTCGCCCTTGCCATGAAAAACGGACTGGGCCTGTCAAAGATCATGGCCACCCCGCACCTCTACCCCGGCTGGTCCGAGGCCGCGAAGGCCACCGCCGGGCACTGGCGCGCGGCGCGGGTCAATCCCCGGGCGCTGCGGCTGGTGGAATGGGTTCTGGCCCGGAGGCGCGGATGATCGACGCGGCCCTTCTGCCCCTGCAACGCGCGGCCCTTGCGCCGCCTGCCGCATGGCTTGCCGCGCGCGGGGTGCGGGCCGATCAGGTGACGATCTTCGGCTTTGCGCTGGGCCTTGGCGCCTTTGCCGCGCTTTGGGCCGGGGCCTTCCCGCTGGCGCTGGCGCTGATCGCGCTCAACCGGCTTTGCGACGGGCTCGACGGCGCCATCGCGCGGATCACCGGCCCGACCGAGCGCGGCGCCTTCCTCGATATCGCGCTCGATTTTCTTTTCTATGCGCTGGTGCCGCTGGGCTTCGCGCTGACCGATCCCGCGCGCAATGCGCTGCCCGCCGCGGTGCTGATCACCGCCTTTGTCGGCACCGGATCGAGCTTTCTGGCCTTTGCCGCCGTTGCTGCGCGCCGCGGGCTGGCCACGCCCGCCTATCCGCACAAGGGGCTCGCCTATCTCGGCGGGCTGACCGAGGGTGCGGAAACCATCGCGATTTTCGCAGCCATGTGCCTTTGGCCCGCGGCCTTCCCGGTGCTGGCGCTTCTGTTCGCGGCGGCCTGCGCCCTGACCACCTTCATGCGCTGGGTCCTCGCCTGGCGCGCCTTCACGACGGAGTAGACGATGCGCATCCTTGCCCTGATGGCGGTCCTCGCCGCGACCCCGGCACTGGCCGACTGGTCCGACACCTTGGCCGAGGCCCGCGGCCAGACCGTCTGGTTCAACGCCTGGGGCGGTGATCCGCGCACCAATGCCTTCCTCGACTGGGTGGGCACCCGGACCGAGGCCGAATTCGGTGTCACCCTCCGCCACGTCAAGCTGAGCGACACCGCCGAGGCCGTGGCCCGCGTCCGCGCCGAGCGCGATGCCGGGATCGAGGTCGAGGGCGCCGTCGATCTCATCTGGATCAACGGGCCGAATTTTCTGGCGATGAAGGAGGCGGGGCTGCTGCACGGCCCCTTCGTGGCCGATCTGCCGAATGCCCGCTTCGTCGATCTGGGCCCCGGTGCGGCGGCGAGCACGGATTTCACCGTGCCGGTCGAGGGATATGAATCGCCCTGGCGGCTGGCGAAATTCGTCTTTGCCCATGAGACGGGGCGGATGCCCGAGGCCCCGCGGTCGATGGCCGCTTTGGCCGAATGGGCGGCGGCGCATCCCGGCCGCGTGACCCATCCGACGGCCGCGAATTTCATGGGCGCGACCTTCCTGAAACAGGCGTTGCTCGAATTGGCGCCCGATCCCGCGGTGCTGGCCGAGCCGGTCACCGAGGCCGCCTATGCCGCCGCGACCGCGCCGCTTTGGGCCTGGTATGACGCGCTGCGGCCGCATCTGTGGCGGCAGGGCCGCGCCTTCCCGGAAAACGAGAGCCTTCAGGCCCAGCTCTTGGCCGATGGCGAGGTCGATCTGGCGATGTTCTTTGACCCGGCCGCGCCCGCCGCCCTGATCGCGCAAGGCGTGCTGCCCGAGAGCGTGCGCGTTTTCACCCCCGAGGGCGGCAGCATCGGCAATATCTCTTTCGTCGCGATCCCCTTCAATGCGGCGCATCGCGCCGGCGCCGAGGTGGTGGCGAATTTCCTGCTCGATCCGGCGGTGCAGGCGCGCATGCAGGATATCACCGTGCTTGGCAGCTATTCGGTGCTGGACCCCGCGCGGCTCGATGACGCCGCCCGCGCGGCCTTTGCGGCGCTGCCCACCGCGCCCGCCTTGCCCACGCTTGAGGCGCTGGGCCCGACCCTGCCCGAGCCGCATCCGAGCTGGATGGAGCGGATCGTGGCCGATTGGACGGCGCGGACGCTGCCTTGATCTGGGTCCGGCTGCTGGTTGCGGCGCTGATCGGGGCGCCGGTGCTGGCGGGGGCCGGGCTGACGGCGCTGGCGGCGATTGGCTGGCAGCCGGACCCAGA
>JACXUS010000260.1 GCA_014763785.1 Sphingomonadales bacterium
GGTCTTCGGATGCGCCTTGCGCGTCAGAGGGCTGGGGCGCGGCCTCGGCGGGGGCGGCGTCAGCCGCGGCGGCGAGCAAATCCTCGCTCAGGCGCGGGGCGAGGAGCCCGGCCGGGATTTCGAGGCTGGCGGGGGCAGAGGGCGCGACCGCCTCGGGCAGGGCCGGAGCCTGCGCCTGCGCGGCCTCGATCATCGCGGGCTCGGCGATCTCGGCGGAGGCGTCGGCCTGCGGCAGAGCCTCAGCGGGCGCCGCATCATCTGCCACCGCGGGCGGCACTTCGACCGGCTCGGGCGTCTCGGCAGGCGTTTCGACAGGCGCTTCGGGTGCCATGCGGACGGCCACCGGCTGGACCAGCCGGACCGGGTCCTGATCGCGCTCGATCCGCCCGCCCTCGGGCAGGATGGTCGCCGCGCCCCGGGTCGGGCCGAACCACGGCTCGCCCGCGAACTGGCCGGGGGCGGGGATCGCGACGAAGGACAGCGGGTTGAAGCCATAGGTCTCGGCGAAGGTCTCGGCCTCGGTCAGCGTCTCGCGGGCGACGACGGCAACCTGCACCACCTCGCCATGGCCGGACCAGTCGAAGACCAGATCCTCGACCGGGTAGGGGGTCATCCCCTCCAGCGCGGCGGCGATCTGGCGGCGGCGCTGGGCGGTGCCGGGGCCGGGGGCCTCGACCTCGGTATACAAGATCTGGCTGGCCGGGATGATCAGCTTCGAGCGCACGCCCTGCGGCGCGGCGGCCTCGGCGCGGCGGCGCAGCGTATCGAGCGCGCCATTCAGGTTCGGGTCGTCCAGCGCCACCTCGCCCAAAGAGGCCCAGGCGCCGCCTTCGCGCCGCAGAAGACCGATGCCGTCATGCGAAAGGTTGAGGGCGAAGGTCGGTTTCATGCGGGGCGCTCGTGGGAAACAAGGTTGGGGCGGCGGGGCAGGTCGGCGGGTCAGCCCGGCGGGCGGGGCAAGGGGCAGCGCGCCCCGGGACACGCGCCCCGGGCCAATCACCCCGCCCCTTGGTAAAGGAGTTTCGGCGTCATGAAAAGCGGTGCGGACTTCACCCTTGCGGGATTGACATTTTTCCGCCACCCGCGCGGGCGTGACCGGTCAATCGGGGGGCACCGAGCGGGGCGGCTTGTCGAAATCGAACATCAGGGGCGCGGTTCCCGCCGAAGGGCGGACCTGCGGCGGGGCGGGACTTCGACAGGACTGCGCAGGGCCGGGCGCGCGCCGGGACCTTTGCCCAGGGGGCAGGCCGATCTGGCGCGCCACCCCGGCCTGCACTCAGGTCCCGACCCGGGCCCGAACCGAACCCGCACCCGCAGCCCGGATCGCCTCAGGCGGTCGCCGCGCTCAGCGCCTGATCCAGATCGGCGATCAGATCGGCCGCATCCTCGATCCCGATCGACAGACGCACCATATTCGGCGCGGCCCCGGCCTTGATCTGCTGCTCTTCGGTCAGCTGGCGATGCGTGGTCGAGGCCGGATGAATGATCAGCGAACGCGCATCCCCAAGGTTCGCCACGTGGCTGAACAGTTTGAGATCATTGACCAGTTTCACGCAGGCCTCATAGCCGCCCTTGACCGCGACGGTGAACAGCGCCCCGGCGCCCTTGGGGCAGATCCGCGCCACCCGGTCATGCCAGGGCGAGCTTTCCAGCCCGGCATAGGTCACCGCCTCGATCCGCGGATCGGCCTCCAGCCACTTGGCCACCGCGGTCGCATTGGCGACATGCTTCTGCATCCGAAGGCTCAGCGTCTCGATCCCCATCAGCGTGTAATGCGCGCCCTGCGGGTTCATCGTCATGCCCAGATCGCGCAGCCCCACCGCGATCGAATGGAAGGTGAAGGCCATCGCCCCCAGCGCCTGATGGAAGCACAGCCCGTGATAGGCGGGCTCGGGCGCGCTGAGCGAGGGGAACTTGCCGCTGGCCGACCAGTCGAATGTGCCGCTGTCGATGATCACCCCGCCGGTCACGGTGCCGTTGCCGGTCAGGTATTTCGTCGCAGAATGCACGACCAGCGTCGCGCCATGCTGGATCGGGTTGCACAGATAGGGGCTGGCCAGCGTGTTATCGACGATCAGCGGCAGCCCGACCTTGGCCGCCACCGCGCCGACCGCGTCCAGATCGGTCACATAGCCGCCCGGGTTCGAGATCGACTCGCAGAAGATCGCGCGCGTGTTGTCGTCCACCGCCGCCTCGATCGCCGCGACATCGTCGAAATCGACGAAGGTGCAGGACCAGCCGAAGCGCTTCATCGTCTGGCTGAACTGGGTGATCGTGCCGCCATAAAGCCGGGTCGAGGCGACGATGTTCAGCCCCGGCCCCATCAGCGGGAAGAGCGCCATGATCTGCGCCGCATGCCCCGAGGAACAGCAGACCGCGCCAACCCCGCCCTCGAGCGCCGCGACCCGCGCCGCCAGCGCCGAGATCGTCGGATTGGTCAGCCGCGAATAGATATAGCCAACCTCCTGCAGGCCGAAGAGCCGCGCCGCATGATCGGCATCCTTGAAGACATAGGCGGTGGTCTGATAGATCGGCACCTGCCGCGCGCCGGTCGCCGGATCGGGCTCCGCCCCGGCATGAACCTGTTGGGTATCAAAGGAATAATCGGTCATCTGCGCCTCCCGCCTGTGGTCGTCCACCTGTGATCGCGCGCAGCCTAGCGACGGCCCGGGGCGCCTTCAAACATATTCGCTTTCCCGGATGCGGGCCCCGACCGTCCCGCCGCTTTGGGCTTCTTCTTGGCCCAAATACTCAGGCACCGCGGGCCAGCGGGCGCGCGGCAGGGCCCTTGCGCCCGCTCAGCGCAGCCACAGCCCCGCGCGTTTGATCGCATTGCGCAACACCTGCTCGCGCCGCGGCAGGTCATTGCGGTCGAACATCGCGCGCAGCTTCTGCCCCTTGCCCTGATAGATCAGCCGCTTGGCGGGCTCGTGGGCCTTCAGCACCTTCTTGACCGCATTGGGCGCGGCCACCGCCTCGACCATCGCCACCGCCGCATCGCTCTCGCGCGCATAAAGCAGCGGCAACGCGCGGTAATGGCAGCTCACCTCGCCATCCAGCCCCGCCAGCTCCGGCCCCGGCCGCCCGCCGCCAAAGGCATGGATCACCAAGGGCAGCGCCACCTGATCGAGCCACGGATCCAGCGACTGGCTGGCCAGCGCATCGGGCGTGTGCCAGCGGATCTGATGGGCGTAATCTTCGAACCGCTTGCCGAACTCCGCCGCATCCGCGCCAAAGAACCAGCCCGCGTTGAAATAGAGATACCGCTCCCAATGCTCGTCATAGTGGCTCAGATCGAGCGAGCTCTCGAAATCGAGGCCGAACCGGTCATAGAGCGACTTCCAGATCGCGGTATAGCCCGCGTGGTAAAGCTGCGGCTCGGGCCATGTCCCCTCGCGCCGCATCGAGGCCGAGGGGCGATTGAAGTCGAACCTCACCCGGTCGAGCGGCGCGGTGAAGACGGTGTCGGTGTCGAAGAAGACGAAGGGCCCGGGCGGCATCGCCTCGAACATCTCGATCTTGTTGCCATGCGGATAGGACTGACCGAAATGGCGGTTCTGAAAGGGCACGATCTCGGCGCCCGCCTCTTCCAGCAACGCGCGCACCGGGCCCGAGATCCGCGTCTCGATCGACCATTTCGCGCCCTGCGGCTCGGCGATCAGCAGGCGGCCGGGGAAATCGGGATTGCACTGCCGGAACGAGCGGGCAAACAGGATCGCCTCATATTCCAGCCGCCCGGCCTGCGCCACGCAGATCACGTTGAATACCGGGGTCTTGCCGCGTCTGGCCGCCATCACTCACACCATTCCTAGCACTGTCGCGCGGGTCGGGGCGCGCCTGTCGAAACCGGACTATCGCCGCGGGCGCAGGCGGGCGCAAGGGTGCAAGACCCCGCAAGGGCCAGCCTCTGGCCCTGCACAAACACACCAATCCGGAAGGGGGGATGGTGGGTGACCCTGGAATCGAACCAGGCATGGGTCGCCCCGGCGGAGTTACAGTCCGCTGCCGCACCTTGCAGCTCGTCACCCGACGATGGCCGGGGGAATAGCGAAGGGG